>NZ_QKTT01000015.1:0-85575 GCF_003234555.1 Curtobacterium sp. MCBD17_019
GATGTGTATAAGAGACAGGCCCGGAGGGTGGGACTACCCGGAGGGTCGGAGGGGGGACAACCCCACCACGGGTCCGGGAGCGGGCAGGATGGGGCGCGGGCCCGCCGACCGCGAGGCTCGATCCATGACCGAAACAGCTCGCATCGACACCGCGGAGACCGTGCCCATGCCCTCCGACCAGCTCCCGTCGGCCGCGTCGGGCGGCGTGCCCGCGTCGGGCGCCGTGCCCGCGTCCGGCAGCGCGCCCGCGTCCGGCAGCGCGCCCGCGTCCGGCAGCGCGCCCGGCCGCATACCGGGGACCCGACTCGGCGACGTCCCCCCGTCCGGCCCGGACGACGGCGCCGTCCCGCCCGGCGGTGGGGGTGGTGGCGACGGCACCCCGCGCCGCTCCTTCTACCGGGACGCCTGGAGGCACGTCCCCCGTGACTTCGGGTACCTCGCGTTCACGGCGCTGCTCCTCGGCACCGTGTACTCCGTGTTCCCCCTCGTGATCCTGCACGGGACCGCCGGGCAGGTGCTCAACCCGATCTCGCTCGTGCTGTTCCTGGCGTCGCTGTTCGTCGCCCGATGGCTCGGCGCGTTCGAGCAGCTCCGGATGAGCTGGGCCGAGCCCGAGCGCTTCCGCCCGGTCGACTGGACGCCGCGGTGGCGACAGAACTGGTTCCTCCGGATCGTGTCGGCGGTGGCGAACCCGCACTACTGGCTGTACCTGCTGCACGCGGTCGTCGTCTACCCGCTCGTCGCGTGCATCACGATCGGCGCCGGCGCCACCCTCGTCGCCGGTGTCGTGGCCCCGGTCGGCGCCGGGTTCGCCGCCATCACCCACGGGTGGCAGATCAACCAGTACCTCGCCCATCAGGGGATCGGCCAGACCTGGCCCTGGGTGGTCGGCGCGATCGCGTGCGCGGTGTCGGTGACGGCAGCGGTCCTCCTGTTCCCGCTGTGGACCCGCGGCGCGGTGCTCGCGCACTACTGGGTGGACCGAGCACTCCTCGGCGGCTTCCGGTCCGAGGTGCTGCAGCAGCGCGTCGTCGGGCTGCAGGCGTCGCGGGCCGGTGCCGTCACCGCCGAGGGCCAGGCGCTCCGTCAGATCGAGCGTGACCTGCACGACGGACCGCAGCAGCGGCTCGTCCGGCTGCGGATGGACCTCGCGGCGGCCGAGCGCGCGTTCGAGCTCGACCCCGAGCGTGCCCGCGGGCTCATGGCCGAGGCGTCCGGGCACGCGAAGGACGCCCTCGACGAGCTCCGTGCGCTGTCCCGGGGGTTCGCGCCGCCGATCCTGCTCGACCGCGGGCTCGTCGCGGCACTCGAGGCGCTCGTGTCCCGGACGCCCCTGCCCGTCGACCTCGACGTGCGGCTGCCGGACGGGTTCGTGCTGCCGACCGAGATCGAGCGCAACCTGTACTTCACGGTGAGCGAGCTCCTGACGAACACCACGAAGCACGCGGAGGCGTCCTCCGCCGAGGTCTCGATCACCCTGACGTCCGACCCCGACGGTCAGCCGGTGCTCGAACTCCGGGTCCGGGACGACGGCCGGGGTGGTGCCGTCGTGCAGGAGGGCCACGGGATCCTCGGGCTCATGGGGCGGATGCGCGCGCTCGACGGCGAGCTGTCGGTGTCGAGCCCGGCGGGTGGCCCGACCGACGCCGTGGCGCGGATCCCGCTCGGCGCGCTGCGGGGTACGCCGACGACGATGCCGGGAGGCCCGTCCTCGTCCACCACAGGTCCGGTCGCGCCCGCCGCGGGACCGACCGCGGCGCCGTGACGGCTAGCATCGAGCGCATGACCGACGGCCCGGATGCACCCCGCATCCGGGCCGTCGTCGTCGACGACGCGGTCCTCCTGCGCGAAGGCCTCACGCGCGTCCTCGACGAGGCCGGGATCGCGGTCGTCGCGCAGTACGGTGACGCGGTGACGTTCCTCGCGAGCCTGCCGGAGGTCCGACCGGACGTCGTCGTGATGGACGTCCGCATGCCGCCGAGCTACACGGACGAGGGTGTGCGCGCCGCCGTCGCGGCCCGTCGTACGGTGCCGGGCATCGGGGTGCTCCTCCTCTCGCAGTACGTCGAGGCGTCGTACGCCGAGGAGCTCCTGGCAGACGGATCGAGCGGGCTCGGCTACCTGCTCAAGGACCGCGTCACGCGCCTCGACGAGATCGACGACGCGATCCGGCGCATCGCGAGCGGCGGAACGGTGCTCGATCCCGAGGTCGTGACGGAGCTCATGGGGCGTCGGCGCGACCCGCTCGCCGCCCTGACACCGCGCGAGCGGGACGTCCTCGCGCTCATGGCCGAGGGGCGCTCGAACGCCGCGATCGCACGCACCCTCGTGATCGGGACCGGCGCCGTCGAGAAGCACGTGTCGAACATCTTCGCCAAGCTCGGACTCGAGGACACCGGCGACGACCACCGTCGTGTCCTCGCCGTCCTCGCGTCCCTGCGATGAGGCACCGATGAGCGCGCCGACCCCGGCCCGGGACGGTGACCGCGCGGCACGTGTCCCGGCGCCCGCGCTCGCCGTCGCCGCCATGGTGTCGGTGCAACTCGGCGCGGCGATCGCGAAGACCCACTTCGACGTCGTCGGGTCCGTCGGTGCGGCCGTGCTCCGTCTGACGATCGGCGCCGTCGTGTTCGCCCTCGTGGTGCGGCCGGCGGTGCGGTCGTGGGACCGGGCGCAGTGGCTCGGCGCCCTCGGGCTCGGTCTCGCCCTCGGCGGCATGAACGTCTGCATCTACGTCGCGTTCGCGAGCATCCCGATCGGCATCGCGGTGACGGTGGAGTTCCTCGGGCCGCTCGCGCTCTCGCTCGTGTACACCCGGCGATGGCGCGACGTGGTCTGGGCCGCGCTCGCACTCGCCGGCGTCGTGCTGCTCGGTGTCGGCGCGTCCGGTCCCGCCGCGGTCGCGGGGTTCGTGTTCGCCGTCGTCGCCGCGGTGTGCTGGGCGGCGTACATCGTGCTCAACCGGCACGTCGGTGCGCGGATCCCCGGGGTGGACGGTCTGAGCGTCTCGCTCGTCGTCGCGATGCTCGTCGCCCTCCCGGTCGGTGCGGGCGCCGCCGTGCACGGTGTCCGAGCGGATCCGGTGCTGCTGCTCGTGTTCGGCGCCGTGGCCGTGCTGTCGAGCGTCCTGCCCTACGCCCTCGAGATGCAGGCGCTCCGGACGTTGCCCCCGCGGGTGTTCGGGGTGCTCCAGAGTCTCGGGCCGGCCATCGCAGCGCTCGCCGGGTTCGCGATCGCGGGCGAGGCCCTGTCGGCGCGGGAGCTCGTCGCGCTGGCCTGCGTGACGCTGGCCAGCATCGGCGTCACCGTGAGCGGCCGACGGGAGCGCGGGAGGAGCACACCAGTACCCGACGCGCCCCCTGCCTGACGGGCCTCCCGGCCGACGCCGGGGCCGGTCAGTCCTCGGACACGAGGAAGTCCGCGTACGTCGGCTCGGTCTGGTCCGGGGCGAGGAGCGACGGGTCGTTGACGCGCTGCTCGACGTAGGCCGCGATGACCTCGGGCGGGGTGAGGACGTGGGACATCCAGGAGGGGACGTCGGTCTTCTTCATCTGCCCTCCCGTGGTCGATGCGGCCGGCACTGGTCCGTCCGTCCAATCCTTCACGTGCTGAAATGTTCAGCGACGTGGTGTTCGATGAACGATCCTCCGCGCCGGTGGGGCTGTCAACGCGGTCACGTCGGAATGTCCGCTTCACGCGGTCCGCGCGTCCGTGCCTGCGCTGAGCGGTCACCATCGGTCATCCGCGACCCGGCGGGTCCGCCGATCGTCCTCGCGGAGCGCTCGGTGTTTGACGGCGGATCGCCAGACCCAGGCCTCGGCCGGGTGACCGAACTGCGCCCACTCCACGAGGACGGCGTCGACGGTCCAGCTGCGGGCGAACGCCTTGACCCGGACGTGGAACGACGGGAACTGGATCCACGCCCACACCGGGATCGGCGTGACGGCGTGGCAGGGATCGCCGCCCCGGGCGTCCTCCGACAGCGAGAACGCGTCGGGGCGCGGCGACTCGGGGTGCTCCGGTGGTGACCACCGGTCCTCACGTCGCCGTCCCATACCCCTATTCGAACGTCTGTTCGAACCCGGCGTCAAGTCGAGCGGCGCGTCCCCGCTCGGCTGCGCGTCCGGTACGCCCTCGGCCGACCCTACGTGGCGTCGTAGTCCAGGTCGACGAGGAAACTGAGGTCCTGCACGTCGGTCATCTCGGCGGGCCACTCCGGCCGGCTCGGTTGCAGGGACATCGTCCCCCGCTCGAGGCGCTCGATGACCTCCTGGTCGAGCGGTTCGTCCGGGCTCTCGAGGACCGGTGTCGAGAAGATCTGGCTCGCGGGCCCGATGAGCAGGTGGGCGTACCCCCTGCTGCCGCCGTCCGTGACGACCGGGATCTGGACGACGTCGGCGACGCCCGCCACGGCGAGTGCCCGGGCGTACCGGAGGAGGGCCTTGCACGTGCTGTCGCCGGTCATGACGTACCCCCCGGCATAGTGGATGCGTCGCATGATGCCAGCGTGGTCGTTCCGGTCTGGGTACGCTGACAGGACAGGCGTTGGGCTCCCTGGTGGCGATCCCAGGAGCCGGATCGGAGGCTGGTCCCATGGGCAGGATGATCTACAACAGCTCGTACACCGTGGACTTCGAGGACCGCCTGCTCGCGCACCTGCAGATCGTGATCGCGACGAAGCTGCGCCGCGGCGAGTCGTTCATGTTCTCCTGGAAGGACGACCGCGACGTCGGGAACGGTCGGACCGCGATCTGGCTCGACCGGACCGTGCCCCTCGTCATCCGCTACTCGGGCAGTCGCCCGCCGACCATCAACCGCGAGTGGGTCGAGGCGTTGGCCCAGGCAGCCGGGTCACCCGGCGGACTGCGCATCGTCCCCGAGCCCTCGGAAGGGACCCCGGCATGATCCGGACCATCGTCATCTACGACGGGATCGAGTACACGATCTCGAAGGAGGGGCCCGACGCGGTGCGGGAGCGGATCCGGACGGCCCTGGCGTCCGACGGCCTCATGTGGCTCGAGGTGAACCGTGGCGACGGCCGGCCGACCCCGGCCGTGCTGCTCGTGTCCCGGAGTTCGACCATCGCACTCGTCGCCGACCGTGATGCATCGGACGACGGCGATCCGGTGCGGTACCGGCTCGAGGAGGACGAGCACCTGCTCGGCACGGTGGACGACGTCGGGTCGGGTCACGTGGAGGGGATGACGGGAATCGAACCCGCGTAGCCAGTTTGGAAGACTGGGGCTCTACCATTGAGCTACATCCCCGTGCGACACCGCGGCGCCGCCCTCCGATCGTAGCGGACGGCCGGGTGCCCACGCACACCGCGCCTACACTCGGCGGCGTGCGGGTACCCCGGATCGCCACCACCAGCCACGATCCGCTCGTGCGGCGTTCGCGCGTGGTCTCCTACGTCCTCGTCGCCGTCGGCGTCGTCGTCCTGTCGTTCGCGCCGTCGGTCGTCGGCGGACGGGTGGGAGAGCCGTTGCACGTGCTCCTGCACGTGGTCCGCCCGATCGTCGCGGTGGCGCTGTTCGCGGCCGCGGTGCTCGTCCAGGTCGCCGTGGGCGTCCGCTGGCGGCGCCGGCTCCTGCGGGACGCCGCGGACGACGGCCGCCAGGACCGCAGGACCGGTCGCGGGCAGGACGCCGCCACCGACGGCCGGGAGGACCGGGGCGCGCTGCCACCGCCACCCGCGTGACGCGGGTGCCCACCGCCTCCACGGCCGCTGGGAGGGCCGGGAACGCGGCGCTTGCGTGCCGCTAGACTCGTCGGGATCGATCGCGGTCGGGTCCGTCCTGCCCGCGCTCGTTGCACGACCCTGGCCCGGCAACGACCGGGGCGTAGCTCAGCTTGGTAGAGCGCCCGCTTTGGGAGCGGGAGGTCGCAGGTTCAAATCCTGTCGCCCCGACCAGGTCACACCATCGTCAACCTCAGGAGAACACACCCTTGGTCACCAGCACCGTCGACAAGTTGAGCCCCACCCGGGTCAAGCTCACCGTGAACGTGACGCCGGACGAGCTCAAGCCGAGCATCGACCACGCGTACAAGCACATCGCCGAGCAGATCAACATCCCCGGCTTCCGGAAGGGCAAGGTGCCGCCGGCCATCGTCGACCAGCGCGTCGGCCGCCCGGAGATCCTGAACCACGCCGTCGGGGACGCCATCGACACCTTCTACCGCCAGGCGGTCGAGGAGAACGAGCTCCGCGTGCTCGGTCGCGCCGAGGCCGACATCGCCGAGCTCCCGAGCGTCAAGGACTTCTCCGGCGACCTCGTCCTCACGTTCGAGGTCGACGTCCGTCCCGAGTTCGACCTCCCCGACTACGAGGGCCTCGAGCTCACGGTCGACGCGGTCGACGTCACCGACGACGAGATCGAGGAGGAGCTCCAGAACCTCCGCACGCGCTTCGGCACGCTCGTCACGGTCGACCGCCCCGCCACCGCGGGCGACTTCGCCCAGCTCGACCTCACCGCGACCATCGGCGACGAAGAAGTCGACTCGGCCACGGGCGTCTCGTACGAGATCGGCTCCGGCGACCTCATCGAGGGCATCGACGACGCCCTCGAGACCCTGACCGCAGGCGAGTCCACCACCTTCGAGTCGAAGCTCCTCGGCGGCGACCACGAGGGCGAGACCGCCCAGATCGCCGTGACGCTCACGGCCGTCAAGGAGCGCGAGCTGCCCGAGGCCGACGACGAGTTCGCGCAGATCGCGAGCCAGTTCGACACGATCGACGAGCTCAAGGCGGACCTCAAGGAGCAGATCGCCAAGTCGAAGACCTTCGGCCAGGGCGCCGCGGCCCGCGACCAGCTCGTCGAGAAGCTCCTCGACAGCGTCGAGATCCCGATCTCGCAGCAGCTCATCGACGACGAGGTCCACCGTCACCTCGAGCAGGAGAACCGCCTCGAGGACGACGAGCACCGCGCCGAGGTCGCCGAGTCCAGCGAGAAGGCGTTCAAGTCGCAGCTGCTCCTCGACGCGGTCGCCGAGCAGGAGCAGGTCCAGGTCAGCCAGGAGGAGCTGACCCAGTACCTGATCCAGGCCGCCGCGCAGTACGGCATGGAGCCGGGCGAGTTCATCAAGGTGATCGACCAGAACGGCCAGATCCCGGGCATGGTCGGCGAGGTCGCCCGTTCCAAGGCGATCGCGACCGTGCTCGCCAAGGCGAAGGTCGTCGACACGAACGGCAACCCGGTCGACCTGTCCGCGTTCACCGCGGGCGTCGCGCAGGAGCCGGCGACGGACGCCGAGGCCGACGCCGAGTGAGCCGACCTGACTGACCGACCTCGCAGGCTCGGTCGGCGCCGCGCAACGCTGGCGCGTCGCACCTGCGAAGAGCGCGCACGGGAGGCCCGGGACCAGCTGGTCCCGGGCCTCCCGTGCGTCGTTCCCGGCCCTGGTATTGCCGACAGCGAACTCGGGAGATGCGCCGCGTTGCACCCGATAGGTTCGACGACAAGCGACAACTGAACGGGAGCTACACATGGCCGAAGCGACACTGAACCCCAGTGTTTTTGACCGTCTTCTGAGGGACCGGATCGTCTGGCTCGGCTCCGAGGTCCGTGACGACAACTCGAACGAGATCGCTGCGAAGCTGCTGCTGCTCGCGGCGGAGGACCCCGAGAAGGACATCTACCTCTACATCAACTCGCCCGGTGGTTCGATCACCGCCGGCATGGCCATCTACGACACGATGCAGTTCGTCCCGAACGACATCGTCACCGTCGGTATCGGGCTCGCCGCCTCGATGGGGCAGTTCCTGCTCTCGTCCGGCACCCCGGGCAAGCGCTACATCACTCCGAACGCCCGCGTGCTCCTGCACCAGCCGTCCGGTGGCTTCGGCGGGACCGCCGCCGACATCCAGACCCAGGCCAAGGTCATCCTCGACATGAAGCAGCGCATGGCGGAACTCACCGCCGAGCAGACCGGCAAGTCGATCGAGCAGATCCTCAAGGACAACGACCGCGACAACTGGTTCACCGCGCAGGAGGCCCTGGAGTACGGCTTCGTCGACCACCTCCGTGCGATGTCCAGTGAGGTCATCGGTGGCGGCGGGACGGTCGGCGACGGCGAGACCGAGACCCCGGCCGCCGCGCCGTCCGCCGAGTAGCCCACCACCAAGAAAAGGAAATCGAGAATGCATCTCCCCATGCTCGGTGGCGCGCAGAACGTCCCCGCACCCTCCGACCGCTACATCCTCCCGAGCTTCGAGGAGCGCACCGCCTACGGCTACAAGCGCCAGGACCCGTACGCCAAGCTCTTCGAGGACCGCATCGTGTTCCTCGGCGTGCAGGTGGACGACGCTTCGGCCGACGACATCATGGCCCAGCTGCTCGTGCTCGAGTCGATGGACCCGGACCGCGACATCGTCATGTACATCAACTCGCCCGGTGGCTCGTTCACGGCCATGACGGCGATCTACGACACGATGCAGTACATCCGTCCGCAGATCCAGACGGTGTGCCTCGGTCAGGCCGCGTCCGCCGCGTCGGTGCTCCTGGCCGCCGGCACGCCGGGCAAGCGTCTCGCGCTGCCGAACGCCCGCGTGCTCATCCACCAGCCGGCAACCCAGCAGGGTGGCGGGCAGGCGTCGGACATCGAGATCCAGGCCGCGGAGATCCTCCGCATGCGCACCTGGCTCGAGGAGACCCTGTCGCGGCACTCGAACCGCACCCCGGAGCAGGTCAACCACGACATCGAGCGCGACAAGATCATGTCCGCGCAAGAGGCCGTCGAGTACGGGCTCATCGACCAGGTGCTGACCAGCCGCAAGTCGCTGCCGGCGCTCGTCAAGTAGTCCCGACAGACCGAGGGCCCCGACCGTTCTGGTCGGGGCCCTCCGTCGTGTCCGGCGGCTTGGTGGCCGCGCGCCTGCGCCGCTTGCGCCGCTTGCGCCGCTTGCGCCGCTTGCGCCGCTTGCGGGGCCTGCGTCCTGCGGCTTGCGGCCTGCGGCCGGCTTGCGGCCTGCGGCCGGCCTGCGGCCGCCCACCCTTCCGCGAGATCGCAGTCGTTGCCGTTCTGGGTCTCCTCAGAACGGCAACGACTGCGATCTCGCCGGGGGCGCCTGCGGTCAGTCGCGGGCGTCGTCGGCGAGGTCGTCCTCGTCGTCGCGGCCGCGTTCGGCGGTCGCCGGCTCCACGGCGGATCCGGCAGGGCGGCGGAGGAGCAGCAGCACGACCACGACGAGCGCCACGAGCACGAGCCCGCCCGCGCCGATCCAGATCGCGTCGCCCACGACCCCGCTGGAGCCGCTGCCCGCGCTGCCCGTGCCGGAGTCCGACGCGGCGGCCGACGAGCCCGGCCCGGACGCGCAGACCGGCGGCCGCGTGCTCCCCGTGGCGGGGCGGAACCCGGCCGGGGCATCCCACCGGAACCGGTACTGGTCCGACACCGTGTGGCCGTCGGCACTGACGATCTGCCACTCGATCGTGTACTCGCCCGACCGTCCGAGCGCCGCCTTCGTCGTCATCGACGGGCCGTCCACGATGAGGCAGCCGTTCTCGTAGTACCGACCGCTCGGTCCGACGATCCGGTAGGCGAAGCCCGAGTTGGTGTCGCCGATGTCGAGCAGACGGTCGTTCGTCGTGATCTCGAACCGCTTCGGCAGTGAGGTCAGTGTGCCGTTGACGGTCGGCGTCGACGCGATCATGTAGTTGTGCGCGGAGGCCGGGGCCGCCAGTCCGAGGACGGCGCCTGCGGTGACCGCCACCGATGCCAGCGCGAGGGCGAGCGCGCGACGCGCCCCGGTCCTCCCGGCCGGCGACGCCGCACCGGATCCGGTGCGGATGCGGCGGGCGCTCACCGGGGACGCCGCCGGGCCATGGCGGCCGCGCTCACGACGCCCACCGCGCCGACGACGAGTCCGGCGATGCCGAGGCCCCGAGCGACGAGGTCGGTGTCCCCGCCGGCGGATCCGGTGCCGCTCGTCTCGGTGCCGCTCGCCTCGGTGCCGCTCGCACTGCCCGTCGCCGCGTCGCTGGCGTGCTCCTGCGCGTGGTCGTCGTCGTCGTCCGCGCCCGGGATCGCCGCGGTCAGGGTGACGGCCGGTGCGGGGTGCTCGGGCTCGTCCTGGCCGGCCTTCTGCACCTGGTCCCACTCGGTCGATCCGGTGACGCACGTCTGGGTCACGGGGAACGCGACGATCGTGCCGGGCTTGCCGTCGGGCAGCGAGAGCGAGAGCTGGAAGGTGTCGCGCTCGTCCGCGGCCAGGGGCGTCGTCGCCGTGTACGTGACGCTCGTCACGCGCGTCCCGGCGTCGGCGGGGTCCTCGTCGTCGCTCGCGGACTGCTTGCTCGTGTAGGGCTCCGTCGCCTTGGTGATCGTCCAGTTGGGGTTCACCGTGGGCGTCACGTCGATGACCGACCGTGGAACGTGGAAGGTCAGCGCGGTGGTGGGGGAGCCGTCGCACCCGTGCGGGACCGAGAACGTCAGGGTCGTGTACGAGTCGGCGGCGGTGTCCGTGGCCGTCGCCTCCACGTGGGCGCTCGCCGCGGCGGCGGTCCCGAGGACGAGAGCGGCCGTGATGCCCACGGTGGCGGCGGTGCCCGCGACGAGGCGCTTGCGCATGGAGGTCCTTTCGCTTCTACAACTTGTAGAGTCCCGACGGCCACCGTAGTCCGAGGCGGTCCTGCGGCACAAACCGGCCGCCCCGAGCGAACGCGTGGTGGTTTGCGGCACGGTCGCGCCGTCAGTGTCGTCGGATGCGATTAGGCTCAACTCCACGACGACCTCGTGTGCCAGCCACCGGTGCGCGACGACCAAGGAGGCCTCGCATGGCACGCATCGGAGAGAGCGCCGATCTCCTCAAGTGCTCCTTCTGCGGCAAGAGCCAGAAGCAGGTGCAGCAGCTCATCGCGGGCCCGGGCGTGTACATCTGCGACGAGTGCGTCGAACTCTGCAACGAGATCATCGAGGAACGCCTGGCCGAGGCCGGCGAGGACACCGCGGACGGCGACTTCGACCTCCCCAAGCCGCGCGAGATCTTCGACTTCCTCGAGGAGTACGTCATCGGACAGGACCCGGCCAAGCGTGCGCTGTCGGTCGCGGTCTACAACCACTACAAGCGCATCCGCGCCCAGGGTGCGATCACCGCGGCCGAGCACCGCGGCGACGACATCGAGATCGCCAAGTCGAACATCCTGCTCATCGGCCCGACGGGCTGTGGCAAGACCTACCTGGCGCAGACCCTGGCCAAGCGGCTCAACGTGCCGTTCGCGGTCGCGGACGCCACGGCGCTCACCGAGGCCGGCTACGTCGGCGAGGACGTCGAGAACATCCTGCTCAAGCTGATCCAGGCCGCCGACTACGACGTCAAGCGGGCCGAGACGGGGATCATCTACATCGACGAGGTCGACAAGATCGCCCGGAAGGCCGAGAACCCCTCGATCACGCGCGACGTCTCGGGCGAGGGCGTGCAGCAGGCGCTCCTCAAGATCCTCGAGGGCACGACGGCGTCGGTGCCGCCGCAGGGTGGGCGCAAGCACCCGCACCAGGAGTTCATCCAGATCGACACGACGAACGTGCTGTTCATCGTGGCCGGGGCGTTCGCCGGGCTCGAGGACATCATCTCGTCCCGCATCGGCAAGCGGGGCATCGGCTTCGGCGCACCGTTGCACAGCCCGCTCGACCAGACCGACGTCTACGGCGAGGTCCTGCCCGAGGACCTGCACAAGTTCGGCCTCATCCCGGAGTTCATCGGGCGCCTCCCCGTCGTGACCACCGTGACACCGCTCGACCAGGCCGCCCTCATGGAGATCCTGACCGAGCCGAAGAACGCGCTGGTCAAGCAGTACCAGCGGATGTTCCAGATCGACGGCGTCGAGCTCGAGTTCGACCGGCAGGCGCTCGAGGCGATCGCGGACCTCGCGGTGCTCCGCCAGACCGGTGCCCGTGGTCTTCGCGCCATCATGGAAGAAGTCCTCGGCCCGATCATGTTCGAGGTCCCCTCGGACGATGACGTCGCTCGCGTCGTCGTCACGCGGGAGTCCGTGCTCGAGAACGCCGCGCCGACGATCGTGCCGCGGGCGCGCAAGCGCGTCGAGAAGTCCGCGTAGCGCCGCTGCAACGCGGTCGGCGGACGTCCCGCTGGCCCGTTGAACACGCCCGTGCCGTTCGAACACCGCGATCCCCGTGTTCGAACGGCATCGCGGTGTTCGAAGCCTGGCGGCGCCTCGGCGCGACGTCGGCCGGCCTACTCGAGCCCGCGGCGGCGCAGCAGGGGACCGACCTCGGCGTCGCGGCCCCGGAACTCGCGGTAGGCCTCGAGCGGGTCGCGGGAGCCTCCGACACCGAGGACGATCGAGGCGAACCGGCGTCCGGCCTCGCGTGACAGGCCGCCGTGCTCCCGGAACCACTCCACGGTGTCCGCGTCGAGCACCTCGCTCCAGATGTAGCCGTAGTAGCCCGCGTCGTACCCGCCCGAGAACGTGTGGGCGAAGTACGTCGACGAGTAGCGCGTGGGGACCGCGGGGACGGCGATGCCGGCGGCCTCGAGGGCGTCCTGCTCGAACGCCTCCACGTCGGTCACCGCCGCGGCCTCCGCGGAGCTGAGGCGGTGCCAGGCCTGGTCGAGCATCGCGGCAGCGAGGTACTCGGTCGTGGCGAAGCCCTCGTTGAACCCCTCGGAGTCGCTGAGGCCGAGCACGAGTTCCGCGGGCATGGGCTCGCCGGTCTCGTGGTGTCGGGCGTAGTTCACCAGGACCTCGGGCCAGTTGAGCCACATCTCGTTGACCTGGCTCGGGAACTCGACGAAGTCGCGCTCGACGCTCGTGCCCGAGAACCGCGGGTACGTCGTCCGCGCGATGAGGCCGTGCAGCGCGTGCCCGAACTCGTGGAACAGCGTGGTGACCTCGTCCTGGGTCAGGAGTGTGGGGGACCCGGCGGCGGGCTTCGGCACGTTGAGGTTGTTGACGACGACGGGCAGGGTGCCGATCAGGGCCGACTGCTCGACGATCGGGTTCATCCACGCACCGCCGCGCTTGCCGTCGCGCGTGTACAGGTCGAGCAGGTAGAGGCCGACCGACGCGCCCTGTTCGTCCGTGACCTCGAACACCCGGACCTCGTCGTTGTAGCCGTGCAGGTCGGGCCGCTCGGCGAACGACAGGCCGTACAGGGCGTTCGCCGCGTGGAACACACCGTCGTGCAGCACGCGCTCCGCCTCGAAGTACGCGCGCATCGCGGTCGCGTCGACCGCGAACTGCTGGGCGCGGAGGATCTCGGTCGCGTACGCCCAGTCGTGCGCCTCGACCTCGTGGCCGAGCACCCGCGCACGGACCTCGCGCTCGTCCCGGGCGTTCGCGGCCGCGGCGGGCGCGAGCGACGTCAGGAGGCCGTCCACCGCCTCCGGCGTCCCTGCGGTCTCGTCGGCGGTCACGGCGGCGGCGTGGTTCGGGAACCCGAGGAGTTCCGCGCGCTCGGCACGGAGCCGGACGATGCGGAGCACGAGGTCCCGGTTGTCCCAGTCGTTGCCCCGCCGACCCCGCTGCAGCGAGGCGTCCATGATGCGGGCTCGGACCGCTCGGTCCGTCAGCGTCGCCAGGTAGGGGTGCCCGGTGAACAGCGGCAGGGTGATGAGCCAGCCGTCCAGGCCGCGCGCCTCGGCGGCCCCGCGGGTCGCGGACCGGGCACCGTCGTCGAGGCCGTCGAGCTCCGCCTCGTCGGTGATGTGCACGGCGAGGTCGTTCGTGTCGTCGAGCAGGTTGCGCTCGAACCGTGTCGTGAGCGTCGAGAGCTCCTGGTTCAGCGCGGTCAGGCGCTCCTTGCCGGCGGCGTCGAGCCCCGCACCGGCCAGGGTCATCTCGGTGTGGGTCCGCTCCACCAGGCGGAGGTCCTCGCCGGTCAGGCCGAGGTCCTCGCGGGCGTCGTGCACGGCGGCGACCCGCTCGTACAGCCGACTGTCGAGGGTGATCGCGTCGCGGTGGGCGGCCAGCAGCGGCGAGATCTCGGCCTCGAGGTCGTGGATCTCGGCGGTCGAGTCCGCCGAGGCGACGGTGAAGAAGGCCATGGACACGCGCGCCAGGAGCTGCCCGGACCGCTCGAGGGCGACGAGCGTGTTGTCGAACGTCGGGGACTCCGGGTTCGTCGCGATCGCCTCGACCTCTGCACGCTGCTCGCGCATGCCCTGGTCGAACGCGGGGCGGTAGTGCTCGAGCCGGACCTCGGTGAACGGGGGGAGCGCGTACGGGAGGCTGCTCGGGGCGTCGAAGGGCGTGGCCATGTCCACCACCCTAGGACCGGGGGTGCGGGGACGCCCGGGGGCGGGCCTCCCGGCCGGTTCAGCGGGTGGCGACCGCGGCGTCGACGAGCGTGGCGGCGGCGCGTCGGGCGTGGACGGCGGCGTCGGCGGTGCCGGCGATCGCCGCGGTGGTCTGGGCGCCCTCGGCGAGCAGTGCGAGCTGGGCGGCGAGCTCCTCGGCGTGGGCGTGGTCGAGCCCGATGGTGGCGGTGAGCCCGGCGATGTACCGCTGGAAGGACTCCTTGTGTCGCCGCGCCATGTCCGCGATCGCAGGGGAGGTCGCGCCGAGTTCCCCGAAGGCGTTGATGAACCCGCACCCGCGGAACGAGCTGTCGGCGAACCACGCCTCGAGGTAGTCGTAGACGGCGAGGAGCTTCGCTCGGGGCCCGTCGGCGGCGTCGACGGCGGCGCTGACCCCGCGCTCCCACATGTCGTGCCGGCCGGCGAGGACGGCGACGACGAGGTCCTCCTTGCCGGGGAACTCCTTGTAGAGGCGTTTCAGCGACACGTTCGCGGCCGAGCGGACGGCGTCCATGCCGACCGACTGGATGCCACGTCGGTAGAACAGCTCGTCGGCAGCGGCGATGATGCCGGCCCGGGTGTCGTCCTGCTCGACGGTGACGGTGCTCATGTCTGGTTCCTCTGGTCCTCGGTCGTGGCAGCGGAGGAGCTGCGGCGGGATGGTGTCGACGTCCCCCGTTCGGAGCAGTACCTGCGAGTCGGCTGAGACCGGCTTGCGCGGAGAACGCTCGTTCTCTACTGTAACGGACATCGGCGGAGAACGATCGTTCTCCACCGGACCGGACCGAGAGACGGCCCGGACGACGAAGGGATGTAGGACGATGAGCACCATCACGGTCGGGACCGAGAACAGCATCGACATCGAGCTCCACTACGAGGACAAGGGCACGGGCCAGCCGGTCGTGCTCATCCACGGCTTCCCGCTCGACGGCAACTCGTGGGAGGGCCAGGTGCCCGCGCTCCTCCAGGCGGGCTACCGCGTCATCACGTACGACCGCCGCGGGTTCGGGCGGTCGTCGCAGCCGTCGACCGGGTACGACTACGACACGTTCGCGGCGGACCTCAACGTCGTCATGGAGACCCTCGACCTGCACGACGCGATCCTCGTCGGCTTCTCGATGGGCACCGGCGAGGTCGCCCGGTACATCGCCACCTACGGTTCCGGGCGCGTCGCGAAGGCCGCGTTCCTCGCATCGCTCGAGCCGTACCTCGCGGTGACCGACGACAACCCGGACGGAGCGGCGCCGATGTCCTTCTTTGAGGGGATCGCCGAGACCGTCGCGCAGGACCGTTACGCGTACTTCACCGCCTTCTACCAGGACTTCTTCAACCTCGACGAGAACCTGGGCAGCCGCATCAGCGAGGAGGCGGTCCGCAACGCGTGGAACGTGGCCGCCGGTTCCGGGGCCATCGCGTCCGCGGCCGCGCCCCTGACCTGGCCGACCGACTTCCGCGCGGACATCCCCCAGGTGGACGTCCCCGCGCTCATCGTGCACGGCACCGGCGACCGCATCCTGCCGATCGACGCCACCGGTCGGCGCTTCGCCGCGGCGCTGCCGTCGGCGGACTACGTCGAGATCGAAGGGGCGCCGCACGGGCTCCTCACGACCCACACCGCGGAGGTGAACGAGGCCCTGCTCGCCTTCCTCCGCAAGTAGGCCCGGCGCAGCACCAGCCCGCTCCTCTCGCACCCCGCCCTCCGATCCGGCAGGGTGGTGGCCGCAGGGCGATGCCCCGCTCCACTCCGGAGCGGGGCATCGCCGTGTCCGGCGCTCGCGGCCCGCGAACGGCCCTCGCTGGGAACGACGGCCACCCGGAGGGCGTACCAGTGGACCGTCAGGAGACGGGGACGTCCCGCTCCGCCGAGCGCACCGGGAGGCGCACCATGGGCAAGCGGAACCGCACGATCGTGATCACGGGGGCGTCCAGCGGCATCGGTCGGGCCACGGCGCTCCGGTTCGCCCGCGCCGGCGACGCGGTCGTCCTCGCCGCCCGTCGTCCCACCGCCCTGGAGGCCGTGGCCGCCGAGTGCCGTGCGCTCGGTGGCGAGGCGCTCGCCGTGCCGACCGACACGAGCGACGAGACCGCCGTGCTCCGCCTGGCAGCGGAGGCCGTCCGCCGGTTCGGACGCATCGACGTGTGGATCAACGACGCCGCCATCTCGTCGTTCTCGCCGTTCCTGCAGATGCCGATGGACGAGTTCCGCCGCGTGATGGACGTCAACGTCATGGGGTACGTGTACGGCGCACGCGCGGCCCTCGAGGTCATGGAGCGGCAGGGCCGTGGCGTGCTCGTCAACGTGTCGTCCATCGTGGGCGAGGTCCCGCAGCCGTACACCGCGCCCTACGGCATGTCGAAGGCGGCGGTCCGTGCCCTCGGCGTGAGCCTCCGGTCCGAGCTCATGCTCCGCGGCAAGAAGCGCATCCACGTCGTCACGGTCCTGCCGCCCACCGTGGACACGCCGTTCTTCCGGCACAGCGCGAACCACACCGGCCGCAAGATCGTCGCGCTGCCGCCGGTCTACGGTGTCGACAAGGTCGCGCGCGCGGTCGTCCGCGCGGCCGACGCGCCCGGCAAGGCGACCGAGATCGCGATCGGAGGTGCCGGCAAGGCGTTCGTGCAGCAGCACCGCATGACCCCGACCGCGGTCGAGGCGCAGATGGCGATCCAGACCGACAAGACGCACCTGTCGCGCCACGAGCACGTCCCCGACAACCAGGGGACGATCTTCACCCCGTCGTCCGACCCGCGGGACGCGACGGCGGATGGCGGGTGGCACGGCGGACGGCGCACCGCGAGCCGCAACGTGATGGGCTGGGCGCTCGTCGGCGCGATCGCGGTGTTCGTCGGACGGCGTCTCCGCGCGCGCTGACCAGCCCCTCCTGGCTGCCTGCCCGGCCCAGCCGAGACCGGGCTGGGTCCGCTCAGGGCCCGTCGTCGTGGGGCGGCGTCGTCACGGCCTGCCCGAGCGGGTCGAGGTGGATCCGCGTCCCGTCGTCGAGCTCGGCGATCGGTCGGCGCTCGAGCCACGTCAGGGTCCAGCGCCACGTCGAGGCGTCGACCCCCTCGTCGGCGAGTTCCTCCTCGACCGTCCGGACCGCGACGAGCATCGCCTCCGGCAGGGCGGCCGGTGGCTCCTGCCCGACGCTCCATCGTGTGCCCAGCTGCATGGTGCCTCCAGTCCGTCCCAGTCCGATCCGAGATCGCAGTCGTTGCCGTTCTGATCGAACCAGAACGGCAACGACTGCGATCTCGCGGAGGGGGGTCAGACCGCGGGCTGCTCCTCGAGCTCGATCTCCACGACGCTGAGTTCCGCGCCCTCCGCGAACGCCAGGTTCCGGATCCGCCCGACCGCGGCGAGGTCCGGCGCGGCCTGCTCGATGAGCGCCCGCACCGGTTCGGGGGCCGCGACGACCGCCCGCGTGACGGGCGTCTTCTGCGACGCCTTCGCCGCCGTCTTCGCCCCGCGGATGCCGATGAGCGCCTGCCCGACGGCCTCGAGCAGCCCGGACTCGTCGGCGTCGACCGGCAGGTCGGCCGGGGTCGGCCAGGAGGCCCGGTGCACCGATCCGTCGTGCGTCCAGGCCCACACTTCCTCCGTTGCGAACGGGAGGAACGGTGCGAGCAGGCGGGTCAGCACGTCCATCGCGGCGCGGAGCGCGAGCACCGCCGAGGCCTGCGTCTCGTGGGTGGCCTCGTCGGCGGTGCCGTACGCGCGCTCCTTGACGAGCTCGAGGTAGTCGTCGCAGAACGTCCAGAAGAACCGCTCGGTGACCTCGAGCGCGCGGGCGTGGTCGTACTGCTCGAACGCGGTCGTGGCCTGCTCGACGACCGAGCGGAGCGCGGCGAGCATGTCCACGTCGAGCGCCTCGGTGACGCTGTGCGCACCGACGGGCAGCTCGAAGCCGTGCACGAACTTCGCGGCGTTGAGCACCTTGATCGCCAGGCGTCGACCGACCTTGATCTGCTTGGGGTTCTGCGGGTCGAACGCCGCGTCGGTGCCGAGACGCGAGGACGCCGCCCAGTACCGGACCGCGTCGGCGCCGTGCTGCTCGAGCATGTCGATGGGCGTGACGACGTTGCCCTTCGACTTCGACATCTTCTTGCGGTCCGGGTCGACGATGAACCCCGAGATCGAGGCGTTCGCCCACGGGGCGACGCCGTCCTCGAGCTGGGCCCGGAGCGCGGTCGTGAACAGCCAGGTCCGGATGATGTCCTGGCCCTGCGGACGGACGTCGTACGGGTAGACGATCCCGAACAGGTCGGGGTCCCGCTCCCACCCGCCGGCGAGCTGCGGGGTCAGGGACGAGGTCGCCCACGTGTCCATGACGTCGACCTCGCCGATGAACCCGCCGGGGACGCCGCGCTGGTCGGCTGAGTAGCCGGGAGCCGGGTCGGACGACGGGTCCACGGGGAGCTGGTCCTCGGTCGGGGTGATCACCTGGTCGAACACGGGGTTGCCGTCGGCGTCGAGCGGGTACCAGACGGGGAGCGGCACACCGAAGAACCGCTGCCGCGACACGAGCCAGTCGCCGGACAGGCCGTTCACCCAGTTCTCGTACCGGACGCGCATGAAGTCCGGGTGGAACGCGATCTGCTGACCGCGCTCGACGAGGGTGTCCTTGAGCTGCTGGTCGCGCGACCCGTTGACGATGTACCACTGCCGCGTCGACACGATCTCGAGCGGCTTGTCGCCCTTCTCGAAGAACTTGACCGGGTGCGTGATCTTCTTGACGTCGCCGATGAGCTCGCCCGATTCGGTGAGCGCGTCGACGACGACCTGCTTGGCGCTGAACACGGTCTTGCCGGCCATCTCGGCGTACACGGCCAGGCCGCGCTCGGAGGTGATGACGTCGGGCGCCTGTGACACGATGCGGCCGTCGAACCCGATCACCGAGCGGTTCGGCAGCTGCAGCTCGCGCCACCAGACGACGTCCGTCGTGTCGCCGAAGGTGCAGATCATCGCGATGCCGGCGCCCTTGTCCTGCTGTGCCAGGTGGTGGGCGAGCACCGGGACCTCGACGTCGAACAGCGGGGAGCGCACCGTCGTCCCGAACAGGTCCTGGAACCGTTCGTCGTCCGGGTGCGCGACGAGTGCGACGCACGCGGGGAGCAGCTCTGGCCGGGTCGTCTGGATCACGACGTCGCCGCTGCCGTCGGTCTTGTGGAACGCGATGCCGTGGTACGCGCCGGGCTGGTCCCGGTCCTCCAGTTCGGCCTGCGCGACCGCCGTGCGGAACGTGACGTCCCACAGGGTCGGTGCGTCCGCCTGGTAGGCCTCGCCGCGGGCGAGGTTCCGCAGGAACGCCTTCTGCGCGATCGCCTGCGATTCGTCGCCGATCGTCCGGTACGACTGCGTCCAGTCCACCGACAGGCCGAGGGTGCGCCACACGTGCTCGAACTGCTGCTCGTCCTCGACGGTCAGGCGCTCGCACAGCTCGATGAAGTTGCGGCGTGAGATCGGGACCTGGTCGGCGGCCTTGGTGCTCTTGCCGTCGCCGCCCTCGAACGGTGGCGTGAAGGACGCGTCGTAGGGGAGCGACGGGTCGCAGCGGACGCCGTAGTAGTTCTGCACGCGGCGTTCCGTCGGCAGGCCGTTGTCGTCCCAGCCCATCGGGTAGAACACGCGCTTGCCGCGCATGCGCTCGAACCGCGCCTTGACGTCGGTGTGGGTGTAGCTGAACACGTGCCCGATGTGCAGCGAGCCGGACGCCGTGGGCGGCGGGGTGTCGATCGAGTAGACGTCGGCGCGGGTCGCACCATCGCGGTCGAACCGGTAGATGCCGTCGGTCTCCCACTGCGGGCCCCAGACCTGCTCGAGGCCGTCCACCGAGGGCTTGTCGGGCATGGGCTTGGTCATGGCTGCACCTTCCGGTCGATGTGTGCGGCACCGAGTCCGTGATGAGGTGCCTGAGTGTTCCGCGCGCTGCGGGTCGGGACAAGGGTACCGGGGCCGGGAGGGTCGGACCAGTCGCCGCCACACGGCGACCACGACAGGCGAGGCGCACACCCTGAGCGGTGAGGACGCGCACGGGCCCACCGATACGGCACTCTGGTACGTGACATTCCACGACGTCCAGGAGGACCAGGACCAGTGACCGCGCCATCGAACGACACCACGACGTCCCGACCGCGCCGCAGGGGAGCGCCGGACCTCGTCCGGTCCGCTCGGCGCCGCCTGACCGCGGACGACGTGACGGTCGTCGACGGTCCGCTGCTCAAGCGCGCGGTCACGGCGGCGGCGCTGGGCAACGCGATGGAGTGGTTCGACTTCGGCGTCTTCGCCTACCTCGCCACGACGATCGGGCAGGTGTTCTTCCCGTCGGCGGACCCGACGGCCAGCACGATCTCGGCGTTCGCGACGTTCACCGCCGCGTTCCTGGTCCGACCGCTCGGCGGCGTGGTGTTCGGTCCGCTCGGGGACCGGATCGGGCGACAGCGGGTGCTCGCGCTGACGATGGTGCTCATGGCGGCCGGGACCTTCGCCATCGGGCTGGTGCCCGGGTACGACCGGATCGGGCTGTGGGGTGCGGTCCTCCTCTTGCTCGCCCGGCTGTTGCAGGGGTTCTCGACGGGCGGTGAGTACGGCGGGGCGGCGACGTTCATCGCCGAGTACGCACCGGACCGGCGCCGTGGCGCCCTCGGCGCCTGGCTCGAGTTCGGGACGCTCGGCGGGTACGTGCTCGGCGCCGGGCTCGTGACGGCCCTCCAGGCGACGCTGTCGGACGACGCGCTGCTCGGGTGGGGGTGGCGGGTGCCGTTCCTCGTGGCGGGTCCGCTCGGGGTCATCGGGCTGTACCTGCGTCTCCGGCTCGAGGAGACGCCCGCGTTCCAACGACAGCAGGCCGCGCTCGCTGAACGCGAGGCGGAACGGACCCCGGTCGTGCGCCTGCTCGCCGAACACTGGCGGCCGCTGCTCGTGTGCATCGGGCTGGTGCTCGTGTTCAACGTCACCGACTACATGCTGTTGTCCTACATGCCGACCTACCTGACCGAGACGCTCGGCAGCGACGCCACCGACGGCCTCGTGCTCGTCATCGTCGTGATGGTCGTCATGATGGCGGTGATCGGGCTCGGCGGCCGGCTGTCCGATCGGTTCGGACGGCGCCCCGTGCTCTTCGCGGGCTGCATCGGCTTCATCGTCCTGTCGTGGCCGGCCCTCGCCCTCGTGCAGACCGCGGACCCGTGGCTCGGGTTCTGCGGACTGCTGCTCATGGGACTCGTGCTCGTGACGTTCACGTCGACCATGCCGTCGACGCTGCCCGCGCTGTTCCCGACCGCTGTCCGCTACGGGGCGCTCGCGATCGCGTTCAACGTCTCGGTGTCGTTGTTCGGCGGGACGACACCACTGGTGACCGAGGCGCTCGTCGCGGCCGCTCACGACGCCGGCCTGCCGTGGGCGGACGACGTGCCCGCGCTGTACCTCGTCGTCGCCGCGGTGATCGGGCTGGTCGCGGTGGCCTGCACCACCGAGACCGCACAGGAGCCGCTGCTCGGCTCGGGACCCACCGTGACCACCGAGGCCGAGGCGTCCGCGGTCATCGAGCAGTACGCCGACCCGACGAGCGCGTTCTCGCGCACGAGCTGGGCGCAGGACTTCGCCACGAGTCAGATCCCGGTGGTGGGGGAGCAGGACGACCCACGCGATCGCCCTCAGTCCGTTCGGTAGGGTCGACGCACGCTGCCGAGCGGGCGGCGCGACAGCGACGCGCGGAGGTCGGATGTGCTGACCGTGGTCCTCGGGCTGCTCGGCGCCATGACCTACGGGGTGTCCGACTTCCTCGGCGGGGTCGGGTCGCGGACGGCGCGGCCGATCGTGGTCACGGCCATCGCCGCGGTCGTCGGCATCGTGCCGCTCGTGGCGGCCGTGCCCTTGCTGCACGCCCGGTTCACCGGCCACGCGCTCCTGTGGGGGTCCGTCGCCGGGATCGCGGGCTCGGTCGGCGTCCTGCTGCTCTACGCCGCGCTCGCGATCGGGCCGATGAGCGTGCTCTCGCCGGTCACGTCGGTGTTCGCGGCCGTCGTGCCCGTCGTCGTCGGTGTCGTCGCGGGGGTTCGACTCGGGCCGGTGGCGATCGCCGCGATCATCGCCGCCGTCGTGGCCGTCGTGCTCGTCGCCACCTCGGCGAGCGGGTCCTCGACGCCGCTGACCCTCCGCGGCCTCGGGATCGCCGCCGTGTCGGGATGCGGGTTCGGGGTCCTGGTCATCGCCTACGCCCGGACCGACGCAGCGGACGGGATCGCGCCGCTCGTCGTCGCCCGGGTGATCCAGGCGATCGTCATGTGGACGGGCGTGCTCGTCGTCGTCGCACGATCACGACGCGCTGCCGCTGCTGCGCCCGCCGGAGCTGAGGGTTCGCCGGATCGCGCACCGCTCCTCCCGGTCCACCGGCGGTTCTGGGTCGTCGTGGTCGCGTGCGGGTGCTTCGACGCGTCCGCGAACGTGTTCATCCAGGCCGCACTGCACGTGTCCGACGATCCGGCGGCGCTGCCCGTGGTCAGCGTGCTGGACGCGCTCTACCCGATCGGGACGATCCTCCTGGCCGCGATCGTGCTGCGGGAGCGGCTGTCGCGCGTGCAGGTCGCGGGCTTGGTGCTCGGGTTCGCGGCGAGTGCGACGCTGGCACTCGCGTGAGGTCCGCTGTCAGGCAGGCTGCGTCTGCTCGCCAGTGCCTGCGGGCGTGAGCCGGTCGCGCAGGAACTGAACCGTGCGGTCGCGGGCCGCGAGTGCGGGATGCCCGGGGACCTCCCGGACCTCGTTGGTGAGCACGGAGTGGGCGTGCGGGTCGAAACCGCCGCTGTTGCCGGGGGACGAGTCGAGCTCGATGACCTCGAAGGCGTCCCCGAGCCGACGCTTGAGTGTCTCGAACCGGGCGCGGGGCACGCTGCCGTCCTCGCTGAACCGCAGGCCGAGTGCACACACCTCGCCCGCGGCGGCACGCGCGGCGATGCGGTCGAACTCGGCCGTCGAGACGGGCCCCGGCGCGAGCTTGCGCGCGCGGCCGAGGGGGAACGGGACCGCGGGCTGACTGAGGACCGATGCCCTGACCGTGTCGTCGATCGCCGCCGCCAGCGCGAAGCCTCCGGTGAAGCACATGCCGATCACGCCGACACCCTTTCCCGGTGTCCGAGCCGCGAGGTCCGCGGCGACGGCGCGCAGGAAGTCGGTCACCGGTCGATGCGCGTTCACCGCGAAGGCGCGGAACTCCGCCGAGACGCACAGTCTGGCGACCACGCCGAAGGTGGAGGCGGGCGTCGCCGACCGACCCGGCTCACCGAAGGGCGATGGGACGACGACGGTGAAGCCGCTGTCGACCAGGTGCTCCGCGAGCCCGAGGACCTCGGGCGTGATCCCCGGGATCTCCGGGATGAGGACCACGCCGGGGCCGGTGCCCTTCTCGAAGCAGTCGTACGTCAGACCACCGCCCGTGAACGGTGAGCGCGTCCATCCGGTGAGGTCGGACTCCGGTGCGGTGCTGGCGGGCATGGCGGCTCCTTCGTCGGTGGATGCAGCCTAGGGGGCGGTGCTCGGTCGGGTCCGTGCGGTCACCCGCGCTGCTCGGTCGACCCGCCGCTGCCAGCGCGCCCGGCACTTCGTCGCCCGCCGCTCACCCGGCGTGCCGGGAAGCCCGACTCCCGTCCTCCGCGCGGCGTCCGCCGATGCCGAAGAACGCCGCGGCCGCGGCCGCCACGGACGAGTCGTGACCGGTGCGCCCGAGGACGAAGGGCGCCCGCTTCGGCCCGGGGACCGTGTGCCCGCCCCGGTGGACCGTGACCAGGCGGACGGGCAAGCGCCCGTCCTCCCGGTGGTCGACCTGCTCCATCCACGTCGATCCGTGCCCGTCGGAGGGGATCCGGTCCACGACCCCCGGCGTGCTGATGCCGTTGCGCCGGGCGAAGTACGCGGCCGTGTCGTGTGCCGACAGGGCGCTGCCGCCGACCTTGAAGAAGCGCTGTGCCCACGGCTTCATCGCGCCACCGGCGTAGGGCGCGATCGGGTCGGCCGTGCCGTGCACGAGCAGGATCGGGAGCGGCGTCGTGGCAGGTGTCTCGGTGGGGAGCAGGAAACTGTCGGGCGTGGGCATCGTCGCGGCGACGACCGTGACGCCGGCCAGCAGTTCCGGTACCTCGTGCACCAGGCGCATGGCCATCTGGCCGCCGTTCGAGTAGCCGATGACGAACACCCGGTCCGGGTCGATGCCGTGGGTCGCCCCGAGGTCCCGGATCACGGCGCGGACGAACCCGACGTCGTCGATCCCCTCGAGTCGTGCCGGGAACCCGCTCTGCCGTCGGGCGTCGTTCCAGTTCCCGCGGTACCCGTCGAGGTACACGACCACGGCCGTGCCGCTCGCCGCGAACGCGTCGTACATGCCGCCCGTGAAGGCGCGGTGCTTCGCGCCGGTCTGCTTCGACCCGTGCAGGACGAGGACGAGGTCTCGGGCCTGCTGGGCCTCCGGATCGCCCACGATCGTCATCGTCCGCTGCCTGCCGTCCACGTCGATGGTGCTGCGCATGCCCGTCCTCCTCGTGCTCGTGTGCCCTGCTGTGTGCGGTCGGGACCGACGCTAGGGTCTGACATCGTGTCAAGGTCAAGCGAGCCGGAGGCGGCGGATGAACATCGGTGAGCTGAGTGCACGGTCCGGCGTCAGCGCCCGCTCGTTGCGGTACTACGAGCAGCAGGGACTCCTCAGCGCTCGCCGCAGCCCGAACGGCTACCGGACGTACACCGACGACGCCGTCGAGAAGGCGCGGGTCATCCGGACGATGTTCGAGATCGGGTTCTCGCGCGAGGACGTCCGGGCGGTCATCCCCTGCGCGACCGGGCGGCACGACACGGTCGACCGCCGCGCCGTCCGGGGCACGGTCGAGCGGATGCGCGACGACATGTCCGAGCGGATCGACGAGCTCGTCAGGACGCGTGCGGCGTTGACGGAGTTCCTCGAGCGCGGGGTGTGACCGCGCGGCGTGCGACCGCGGGAAGCGACTGCGGGGAGCGACAGCGCGGGGCGCGACAGCGCGGGCGCGAGATGCGCGCCGGTCCTGACCGCTGACGCCCGACCTACCCCGCCGCCAGCCGCTCCGCCGCCGCCAGGAGCCGCGCCGTGACCGGGTGCGCCGGCCGCCCGAACACCCGATCGGCCGGCCCGGCCTCGACCACCCGCCCGGCGTCGAGCACCAGCACGTCGTCGCTCATCCGCCGCACCGCCGCCAGGTCGTGCGAGACGAAGAGCATCGTCGTTCCGGTCTCGCGCTGCAGCCGCTCGAGCAGCGCGAGCACCGCGTCCTGCACGGTGGCGTCGAGCGCGGTGACGGGTTCGTCGAGGAGCAGCAGGTCCGGTCCGGTCGCCAGGGCCCGGGCGATCGCGAGCCGCTGCCGTTGCCCGCCGGACAGGGTGCGGGGACCGCGGGGCCGGAGCACGGGGTCGAGGTCGACCCGGCGCAGGGCGGCGTCCACGGCGTCGGCGACCGCACCGGCGGCACGTCGAGCGCGTCCCGCGGTGAGTGCGTCGACGAGCACCCGCTCGACGCTCCATCGCTCGTCGAACGTCGACCCGGGGTCCTGCACGACGGCGGCGATCCGGTGACGACGTGCCCGCCGCGCGGCTTCCGGGAGGGGCGCCCAGGCCGCGCCGTCGAGTCGCACCCGTCCGGTGGCCGGGTCCGTCAGCCCGAGGAGCACCCGGGCGAGTGTCGTCTTGCCCGACCCGGATGCGCCGACGACCCCGAGCGTCCGGCCCCGAGCCAGCGCCAGATCGACGTGCTCGAGCACGCTCCGTCCGTCGTACCGAGCGCCGAGGTCCTCGCCGACGAGCACCGGCTCACGGGCGGCTGACGAGGCCGGAGGCACGGCGTGCCCGGCAGGACCGGCGCCGACCGCGGGACCGGCGCCGGCCGCAGGATCGGCAGGCACCGCGGGATCGGCCGTCGCTGCAGGCGGGGCCGCCATCGCGGAACCGGCGGTCCCACCGACCGGATCGGCGAACCCGGAACCCGAGCGCACCGCGACCCGCGCGCGCTCGGCCGCGGCGACGAGCGCCCGCGTCACGGGATGGCGGGGCGTCCGCAGGACGGAGGCGGTGCGCCCGCTCTCCACGATCCTCCCGTCCGTCATGACGGCGACGCGGTCGGCCCAGCCCGCGACGAGGCCCATGTCGTGCGTGATGAGGAGGAGTCCGGCGCCGGCGTCCCGGACGCGCTGCAAGGTCTCCATGACCGTGACGGCGATGCCGGCATCGAGCGCCGTGGTCGGCTCGTCCGCGATCACGAGTGTGGGACCACCGACGATCGCGGCGGCGATGAGCGCCCGCTGCCGCATCCCGCCGGACAGGGTGTCGGCGCGCCGTCCGTCGCGGGCGAGCGCGGGGTCGAGACCGACCCGGTCGAGCGTGGCGGCGACCCGGTCCAGCCGCTCGCGCGCAGTGAGTCCGGTGTGGAGGCGGAGGGCGTCGGCGACCTCGCGGCCGACGGGGCGGAGCGGGTCGAGCGCGCCGAGGGCCTCCTGGCCGACGTACCCGACGCGATGGCCGCGGATCCGGCGCCACCGTCGCTCCGAGGCGGTCCGCAGGTCCGCGCCGTCGAGCTCGAGCCGCCCCGCGGTGACGCGGGCGCCGGGTGTCGAGAGCCCGAGGAGGGCCCGCGCCGTCACCGACTTGCCCGACCCGGACGGGCCGACGAGCGCGACGCACTCGCCGGGCGCGATGCGGAGGTCCACGCCGCTGACGACGGTCCGGCCGTCGATCGCCACGGCGAGGTCGGTGACGTCGAGGACCGGGAGGCCCGCGTCCGGCGTGTCCACGGACGCACCGCCGGCGACGGGTGACCCGCCCGCGCTCACCGCGGTACCCCGAGTCCGCGGAGGCGACGCCCGAGGACGGTGACCGCGGCCGCGGTGACGACGATCGCGAGCCCCGGGAAGGCGCTCGTCCACGGGGCGGTGTCGAGGTAGGTCCGGCCGTCGGCGAGCATCGCGCCCCACTCCGGCGCCGGCGGCGGGGTCCCGAGGCCGAGGTAGCTCAGGGCCGACGCCCACACGACCGCCTGCCCGACGCCGAGGGTGCCGACGGCGACGATCGGCCACAGCGCGGTCGGCAGCACGTGGTGCACGACGATCCACGTCGGGCGACGACCGAGCAGCACGGCGGTCTCGGCCACGGAGGACGCCCGCGCGGTGCGGACGAGCCCCCGGACGATGCGCCCGTACCCGGGGGCGGTGGCGAACCCGACGGCGATCGTCGCGGGGACCGCACCCGGCCCGGTCACGGTGATGACGACGAGCGCGACGAGCAGGATCGGCAGGGCGAACCCGACCTCGAGCACCCGTCCGACCACGGCGTCGGCGATCCGGCCGCCGAGCCCCGCGACGAGCCCGAGGAGGACCCCGGCGACGCCGCCGACGAGTGTCGCGACGACGCCGACGGTCAGCGAGGCGCGGGTTCCGGCGACCACGCGCGCGAGGACGTCGCGGCCCGACTCGTCGGTGCCGAACGGATGGAGCGGGGACGGCGCGAGCAACGCCTGCGCAGGGTGCACCGCCAGCGGGTGGGCGCCGCCGAGTGCGGCCGGCCAGACGGCGGCGAGGACGGCGAGGAGCACCACGACGGCGGCGACGCTCCCGGACGGTCCGAGGGCGCGGACCGTGCGTCGCCATGCGGTGCCCGGCGCGCCGACGGTCGCGGGGACGGCATCGTTCACGCCGGCCGACGGGAGGCCCGGGTCGACGATCCCGGTCACGGAGCGGCCCGCCCCGTGGTCGGCCGGGGAGCACCCGGGCGGGGCCGGCGGGTGCGTCGGACGGACGAGCCGGTCGGTCCCGTGCGGGTCACCCGCGGGTCGACGACGCGTTCGACGAGGTCCGCGACCGCGAGCACCACGACGTACGCGAGGGCGGACACGAGCGCGATCCCGGCGACCAGGGGCATGTCCCGCTCGGTCACGGCGCCGACGAGACTCCGTCCGATGCCGGGGAGTGCGAACACGGATTCGACGACGACCGCGCCGGACACGAGCGACCCGAAGGCCCAGGCGCTCAGGGCGATCCCCGGCAACGCCGCGTGCCGCAGCAGGTGCCGGGAGAACAGGCCGACGGGGGACTCGCCTCGCGCTCGCGCCGCGAGGGCGAACGCGGACCGCTCGGCGTCGAGCACACCGTCGCGGATCGTCTGCGCCAGGTAGCCGGCCACGGGGACCGCGACCGTGACGGCCGGGAGCACCCATCCGCCGACCGTGCCGTCGCTCACCGCGGGGGCCCATCCGAGCCCGGTCGCGAACACGACGATGAGCACGCTGCCGAGCCAGAAGTGCGGCGTCACGCTCGCCGCGACCGCGATCCCCGACGTCAGGGCGGCGGCGATCCGCCCACGACGGGTCGACCACCACGCGGCGACGACGGCCAACGCCCACGCGACGACGAGTCCGGCGAGCGCGAGCGTCAGGGTGACCGGGAGCTCCTGGGCGAGCAGGGCGGCGACCGGTGTGTGGAAGGTGTACGAGTCGCCGAGCCGCACGGTCGCCAGCCGTCCGAGGAACACCGCGTACTGCACGACGACGGGGCGGTCGAGCCCGTACTCGGCGCGGACGTGCGCGACCGCGGCGGCCGAGGCCTGCGATCCGGGCCCGCCGAGGATCGCCTGCGCGGGGTCGCCGGGGATCGCACGGATCGCGACGAACACGATCGTCGCCACGGCCCAGAGGACGACGACCGCCCCGACGACCCGGCGCGCCAGCCAGGCCGCGGCGGTGCCGAGCCGGACCCGGGGAACGGGGTCGGGCCTCCCGGCCGGAGCGGCCGGACCGGTCGGAGTGGCCGGACCGGTCGGAGTGGCCGGACCGGTCGCGCCGTCCGTCAGTGGTCGATCCACGCGGTCCCGAAGTCCGGGGTGCTCACCGACGTGGTCGTGATGCCGTGGACGCTCGACCGGTACAGGAACTGGTTCTGCTGGTCGTACAGCGGCAGCACGGTGCGGCTCGTGAGGATCCGGTGCTGCGCCTCGGCGTAGAGCGTGGACCGCGTGGTCGGGTCCGTCGTGCGGGCGGCCTGTTCGAGCTCGGCGTCGAGCTGGGGCTCGGACAGCTGCGCGAGGTTCGCGAAGTACCCGGACGGCGCGGGCGTGATGCTCGCGCTGTCGTACAGGATCCGGAGCACGTCCGGGCCGACCTTCGTGTACGGGGCACTGACCACGTCGTAGTGGTTCGCGGCGAGTGCGGCGTACCAGCTGGACAGGTCGAGCTGGTCGATGCGGACGTCGAAGCCGACGGCCTTCTCGGACGCCTGGATCTGCTGGAAGAGGCTGCGCTCGGCCGGGATCGACTGGTTCGTCGACACCGGGAACGTGACGGTGAGCCGCTGGCCGTCCTTCGTGCGGACGCCGTCCGACCCGACCTTCCAGCCGTCCGCGTCGAGCAGGCGCTTCGCGGTCGCGGGCGAGGAACCGAACAGCCGCTTGTCGCTCACGGCGAGCGGCTCGACGCTCGACAGGACGGAGTACGACCGCTTCGCCGTGCCGAGGAACAGGGAGCGGATGCCCGGATCGATCTGCGCGCCGGCGATGAACGCCTTGCGCACCTGCTCGTCGCGGAACACCCCGTGGCCGGAGTTGAGCTCGAGCCGGTTCGAGGCGCCGGGCCGCGGGGCGTCGAGGTCACGGATGCTCCCCGTCGAGCTCGCCGCGTGCAGCTGGTCGGGCTGGGCGTTGTCGATGACGTCGACCTGGCCGGACTTCAGCGCCGCGTAGCGCGAGGTCGAGTCGGGCAGGAACCGCCAGGTGATCCCGGACAGCCGGGGCTTCGTGCTCGAGTTCCCGAGCGGCGTGAAGTGCGTGTTCCGGGTGAGGCTGACGTGGTCGCCGTGCACCCACTTCGTCACCACGAACGGACCCGTCCCCACCGGGCTGGCGCAGTTGGTCGCCTGCGAGCGGGCCAGCGCCGTCGGCGACTCGATCCCCACCCACGGCTGCGACAGCGACTCGAGCAGGGCGCTGTCCGGGCGGCTGAGGCGCAGCGTCACCGTGTGGGCGTCGGTCGCGGTCGCCGTCGTGATCGCGCCGAGGGCCAGGTACCCGGTGCTCGACGCGGTCGCCGGGTCCTGCACGTGCTCGATGTTCCGGACGACGGCGGCCGCGTCGAACGGCGTCCCGTCGCTGAACGTGACGCCCTCGCGCAGGTGGAAGGTCCAGGTGCGGCCGTCGCTGCTCGTGGTCCAGCTCGTCGCGAGGGCGGGCTGCGCCTTCCGGTCGCTGCCCATGGTGACGAGCTCCTCGATGTACTGCGACGCGAGGAGCGCCTGCGGGTAGTTGCCACCGACGTGCGGATCGAGGCAGGTCGGTTCGGCGTCGCCGGACGCGTACACGAGCGTCCCGCCGTGCGTGGGCGTGCTGCTGGCGCTCGGGCTCCCGCCGGAACACGCGGCGACGGCCAGGAGGACCGCGGTCGCGCCCGCCACGGTCGTCGCGGTGCGCGCGACGCGCTTCGAGCGGGTGCGGATCAGCGGGGGAGCGACCGCGGTGCGAACGGCGGAGGCGATTTTGTGTACCGAGTCCAAGAACATGTTCGGGTGAGTCTAGCGGTTGAATGGGGGCATGGCCGATCCGGAGGACCCACAGGCGGAGCGTGTGCGCCGAGCCGGCCGCCCGCGGCGCTCCTCGGCAGTGGTGCTCGCCGACGCCGCCGCCGAGCTCTTCCTCGAGCAGGGGTACGCCGGCACGACGGTCGACCACATCGCGCAGCGCGCCGGGGTGAGTCGCGCCACGTTCTTCAACTACTTCACCGCGAAGTCCGACGTCATGTGGCTGGAACTCGACGAGGCCGTGCGCGAGATCCCCGCGCTCCTCCGCGTGTCCGAGGAGCGCTCGCCGGTCCGGGCCGTCGAGGACGCCCTGCTCGCCGCGGCCCGGCGGCACGACCCCCAGCGGGTGCCGTGGTCGATCGCCCAGGCCGAGGTCATGCGGATCGGCCCCGAGCTGGTGCAGAGCGCCGCGGCCCGGATCATGGGGCAGCACAGTGCCGTCGCCGCGTTCGTCGCCGACCGCACGGGCGAGCGTCCGAGCGGGTTGTGGCCCCAGACGGTCAGCGGCGCGATGCTCGGCGCGGCGGCCGCGGCGTTCGGGGTGTGGGTCGCCGACGGGGTCGGGCGTGGACCCCTCGTCGAGTACGTGGCCGCGGCGCTGACCCCCGTCGCCGCGGGACTGGACGCGCGGTAGCACGCCCGCTGGACCCGTCCGGCGTCCCCTCGGGATCGTCCGGTGCTCCCTCGCCCCAGGTCGGCGCTCAGACGGCCACGGCGACCGGTCGTCGGTGCCGACGCGCGAGCCCCGCGCCCGCCCAGCGGTCCCCGGCGACCGCGAGCGCGAGGAGCGTCACGGCGGCCACCGCGAACGGTACCGGTCCGGTGTGCGGGAACCCCCACTGCACGAGCAGCGGCCAGTGGAACACGTACAGCCCGTACGAGATCGACGCCAGGAACGCGGACGGCGCCGCGACGCGGGTCAGGACCCGGCCGAGCGCAGCGGCGAGGGCGGGCCGTGCCCGCAGCGTCGGCGCCACGACCGCGACGAGCGTCACCAGGGCCGTGGCCACACCGAAGTGCCGGACCATGAGCAGCGGGTAGGCAGCGAACCCGCCGCCGGTGCCCAGACGGAGTGTCGTGCCCACGGCGAGCGCCGTGAGCGCCGTGAGCCAGAGCAGCTCCGGGGCGAGCGCGCGTGGACCGACCCGGTCCTGGAGGAACGCACGCGCCATCGCCGCGCCGGCCCACCACACGAGCAGGTACGCGAGCACGAGCACGGCGTGCCCGGGGTGCACCGTGTAGGCCGCGAACGCCGCGAGCGACACCGCACCGACGAGGTGGGGGGTCAGTCGCGGCCACCGGTGCAGTGCCGACGCGAGGAGCGGGAACACCAGGTAGAAGGCGATCTCGTACGACAGCGACCACAGGGCGAGGTTGTGGAACGGCGGGTCGACGATGACCCCCGGCTTCAGCGCCCCGTTGTCCTGCAGCGCCACGAGGGTGCCGAGGACCTGCCCGGGGTGGAACTCGGCCACGAGGTCGCGGTCCGCCGCCGCCACCCCGATCGACAGCACCAGTGCGAGCACGAGCGGCGGGTAGATCCGACGGAGACGCCGGAACAGGTACGCGCCGACCCCGCCGCGCCGGTCGAACTCGTTGGCGTACACGACGAATCCGCTGAGCAGGAAGAAGACCATGACGGCCTCCTGCCCGAACGCGAACACGTCGCGCAGGACCACGGGTCCGCCGTAGGCGTTGACCGACACGAGGTGGTGGGCGACGACCTCGAGCGCCGCGAGTCCGCGCACCGCGTCGAGGAACACCCGCAGGCCGCGGGGGAGTGCCGGTCGCGCCATCGGGACCTCCCGTCCGTCGACGCTGATGGTCCTCGGGGGCCGGTGGGGCCGTTCCCAGCACCCCTGGGACGGTCGTGGAGGCCCGGTCAGGCGCGGAGGGTGCGCCCGTCGCCCGTGGCGACCTCCTCGAGGGTGCCGTCCTCGACGATCTCCGGCACGTCGCCGTCGTTGTCCGGCACCAGGCTCGCGTCCCCAGGCTGCGAGAGCGTGAGCACGGCCTCCTCGATGTAGGGGCTCGACTCGAGCTGTTCCTCGACCGCACGCAGCCGGAGCGCGACCTGCTCCTCGCGCTCGTTGCCCGCCATGTCGATCGCCGCGACGAGGTACACCCGGCTCGGCCCGACGAACTCGAGGTGCAGGTACGTCACACGCTCCACCTCGGGCTTGCGGAGGATCTCCGCGAGCACGGCGTCCTCGAGCTCGGGCGACGTCGACTCCCCGATGAGGAACCGCCGGTTCCGGTCGATGAGCACCACCGCGACCACGCCGAGCAGCACCCCGACGGCGATCGAGCCGAGCGCGTCCCACACGGCAGACCCGGTCAGCTGGTGCAGGAGCAGGCCGAGGAACGCGAGGACGAGACCGACGAGTGCCGCGGAGTCCTCGGCGAACACCGCGCGGAGCGTCGGGTTCGAGGACTGGAGCACGTGCCGGAGGATCGGCACCCGGCGTCGGGTCGCCGCGCCGTGGGCCTGCCGGAACGCCTGCAGGAAGCTCGTGCCCTCGAGGCACGCGGAGACCGCGAGCACGATGTAGCCGATGAGGACGTCGCGCGGCGGTTCGTCCGAGGTCAGCTCGCTGATCCCGTGGTAGATCGACACGATCGCGCCGGCCGTGAACAGCCCGAACGCCGCGAACATCGACCAGATGTAGGTCTCGCGGCCGTAGCCGAGCGGGTGGTCGGCGTCGCGCTGCTTGGCGCCCCGGCGCTCGGCGATGAGCAGGAAGATCTCGTTGCCGGTGTCCGCCCACGAGTGCGCCGCCTCGGCGACCATCGACGCCGAACCGGTCAACAACGACGCGAACGTCTTGGCGAGGGCCACGAGCAGGTTCGCGGCGAAGGCGATGACGACCGTGAGCAGGCTCTCGGGCTTCGGGGCGCCCGAGGCCGCCGCGTCCGGGTGGTCCGTGCTCTTGCGGTCCTCGGTCGCGTCGCTCACCATGCCCCCAGTCTGCTCCGCGGGCGGTACGATCGTCCCAGCGGCGTCGATCCGGCCATCACCGGGGAGCCTTCGGAAGAACACCATCCGTCCTCCGCGAGCGTCCCCGGGCGCGAGCGGGAGTCGGGCGGCCACTAGAACCGAACGGGTCGGGTCCGTCACAGCCTGAGCAACGAGCGGTGGTCCGCGCGACGAGAGCAGTGCCTCCCGGCCGTGGCCGCAATCGAGGTGGTACCGCGCCGCCGGGTCGAGTCGACCGGGTGGCGTCCTCGTCGACAGCACGCACACGACCACTCGCCGAGGACCAGATGCGCTACCCCTTGAACGACCCGGACGCCGCCGGCGTCACCCCGTCCCCCTCGTTCCCCGAGGTCGAGCGCGGCGTCCTCGCCTTCTGGCAGCGCGACGACACGTTCCGGGCCTCGGTCGAGCAGCGGCAGGGCTGCGACGAGTGGGTGTTCTACGACGGCCCGCCGTTCGCGAACGGACTCCCGCACTACGGGCACCTGCTCACCGGCTACGCCAAGGACGTCTTCCCGCGGTTCCAGACGATGCGCGGCAAGCAGGTGCACCGCCGGTTCGGGTGGGACACCCACGGACTGCCGGCCGAACTCGAGGCCATGCGCCAGCTCGGCATCACCGAGAAGCACGAGATCGACGACATGGGCATCGACGTGTTCAACGCGGCGGCGCGTCGGTCCGTGCTCCAGTACACCGACGAGTGGCGCGACTACGTCACCCGCCAGGCACGCTGGGTCGACTTCGACGACGACTACAAGACGCTCGACGTCACGTTCATGGAGAGCGTGCTGTGGGCGTTCAAGTCGCTCTGGGACAAGGGCCTGGCGTACGAGGGCTTCCGCGTGCTGCCCTACTGCTGGAACGACCAGACGCCGCTGTCGAACCACGAGCTCCGCATGGACGACGACGTCTACCAGCAGCGCCAGGACCAGTCGGTGACCGTCGCGTTCCCGTTCACCGGCGCCCGCGCCGAGGAGCTCGGGCTCTCGGGCGTCCGCGCGCTCGCGTGGACGACGACGCCATGGACCCTGCCGACGAACGCGGCGCTCGCCGTGGGCCCCGCCATCGAGTACGTGGTCGTGCCGGCCGGTCCGGACGGCGCGGCCGACGGGACCGCGGCAGGCACCGCGTCGTTCCTGCTCGCCGGCGACACGCTCGCCGCGTACGCCAAGGACCTCGGCTACGGCTCCGCCGAGGAGGCCCGTGCCGCGGTCACCCGCACCGTCACCGGTGCCGAGCTCGACGGCGTCGCGTACGAGCGGCTGTGGGACTTCTACGTCGACGTCGAGGGCATGGAGAACGCCTGGCAGGTGCTCGTCGCCGAGTACGTCGCCACGGGCGAGGGCACGGGCATCGTGCACCAGGCACCGGCCTACGGCGAGGACGACCAGGCCGTCTGCTCGGCGGCGGGCATCCCGACGATCCTCTCCCTCGACGACGGCGGGCTGTTCCTGCCGCAGGTGGACCTCGTCGCGGGCCAGCTGTGGTCCGACGCGAACAAGCCGCTGACGCAGGAGCTCCGCGCGATGGGGCGGCTGCTCCGGGTCGCCTCGTACGAGCACAGCTACCCGCACTGCTGGCGCTGCCGGAACCCGCTCATCTACAAGGCCGTGTCGAGCTGGTTCATCCGGGTCACCGACTTCCGGGACCGCATGGGCGAGCTCAACGAGCAGATCACCTGGGTGCCCGAGAACGTCAAGGACGGCCAGTTCGGCAAGTGGGTCGAGGGCGCTCGTGACTGGTCGATCTCGCGCAACCGGTACTGGGGTTCGCCGATCCCGGTGTGGAAGAGCGACGACCCCGCGTACCCGCGCGTCGACGTGTACGGATCCCTCGCCGACCTCGAACGCGACTTCGGGCGCCTGCCCCTGAACGACGCCGGCGAGCCGGACCTGCACCGCCCGTTCATCGACGAGCTGACGAGGCCGAACCCCGACGACCCGACCGGCCGCTCCACGATGCGCCGGATCACCGACGTGTTCGACGTCTGGTTCGACTCCGGGTCGATGCCGTACGCCCAGGTGCACTACCCCTTCGAGAACCGCGAGTGGTTCGACACCCACAACCCGGCCGACTTCATCGTCGAGTACATCGGACAGACGCGCGGCTGGTTCTACGTCATGCACGCGCTGGCGACGGCCCTGTTCGACCGTCCGGCGTTCTCGAACGTCATCAGCCACGGCATCGTGCTCGGGTCCGACGGCCAGAAGATGTCGAAGAGCCGGCGGAACTACCCCGACGTCAACGAGGTCTTCGACCGCGACGGCGCCGACGCCATGCGGTGGTTCCTCATGTCGTCCTCGGTGATCCGCGGTGGGAACCTCGTCGTCACCGAAGAGGGGATCCGCCAGGGCGTCCGCGAGTTCCTGCTGCCCCTCTGGTCGACGTACTACTTCTTCACCCTCTACGCGAACGCGTCGGGGGACGACGGGTACCACGCCACCTGGCGCACCGACTCGACGGACGTGCTCGACCGGTACCTGCTCGCGCGCACCCGGCAGCTCGTGCTCGACGTCACGGCGCACCTCGAGGCCCTCGACACCCCGCTGGCCACCCTCGCGGTCCGCGACTTCGCCGACGTCCTCACGAACTGGTACGTCCGGCGGTCCCGTGACAAGTTCTGGGCGGGTGCCGGGTCCTCGGACGCTGCCCGCGATGCCTTCGACACGCTGTACACGGTCCTCGAGACCCTGACGCGCGTCGCCGCCCCGCTCGCGCCGCTCGTCGCGGACGAGGTCTGGAGGGGCCTCACCGGTGGGCGCAGCGTCCACCTCGAGGACTGGCCGGACGCCGAGGCGTTCCCCGCCGACGACGCCCTCGTCGCCGCGATGGACCGCGTCCGCGACGTCGCGTCGAAGGGCCTCGCGCTCCGCAAGGCGACCGGCAAGCGGGTCCGTCTGCCGCTCGCGACCCTGACCGTCGTCACCGCGGATCCCGCCGGGCTCGAGCCGTTCGCCGACATCCTCCGCGACGAGCTGAACGTCAAGCGCGTCGTGCTCGAGCAGCAGGCCGAGGAGTCGCTGGCGCAGTACGGCATCGAGCGGAAGCTCACGGTGAACGCCCGTGCCGCGGGTCCCCGCATCGGCAAGCTCGTGCAGCAGGTGATCCCGGCGGCCAAGCGCGGTGACTGGACCGCCACCGCCGACGGCGTCACGGTCGGCGGCGTCGACCTGGTCGAGGGGGAGTACACGCTCGACCTCACCGTGGCCGACCCGACGAGCGCGGTGGCGTTCCTCGAGGGCAGTGGCTTCGTCGTGCTCGACACCGTGACGACCCCGGAGCTGGAGGCCGAGGGCCTGGCCCGCGACGTCGTGCGTGCGGTGCAGCAGGCGCGTCGGGACGCCGGGCTCGACGTCAGCGACCGCATCGTCCTGCGCCTCGAGGCCGACGAGGCTGCGAGCAGCGCGATCGAGGCGCACCATGGACTCATCGCGCAGGAGACCTTGAGCAGCCGGCTCGAGCAGGTCGTCTCCGCGCTGGACGACGACGACCCCGGCGTCGAGCACGTCGGCGACGGCGCGCTCGTCCGGGTGGAGGTGACCCGCGTTGGCTGAGATCGGCAACGGTACGAACCCCTACGGCGACGACGACGCGTACGACGAGGACGGCGAGCCCGTCGCCGGGACTCCACGTCCGGTGACGGCGGGCGTCCCCGTGCCGCACGGGCCCGAGGACGACGGCGTCGCCCAGGTCGAGTCGGAGCTGTACGCCCGCATCGGGGAACAAGCCCCCGAGCGTCGGCTGGCGGCGACCCGGCGTGCCGTCGAGCTGCTCGGCGACCCGCAGCACGCGTTCCCGGTCATCCACATCACCGGCACGAACGGCAAGACGTCGACCGCCCGGATGATCGAGAGCATCGTGCGCGCGCACGGGCTCCGCACCGGACTCATGACGAGCCCGCACCTCGTGTCCATCCGAGAGCGCATCGTCATCGACGGCGAGCCCATCCGGCCCGAGTCGTTCGTCGAGAACTGGCGCGACATCCAGCCGTACCTGACCATGACCGACGACGAGCTCCGCGCCGCCGGACAGCAGCCGCTCACGTTCTTCGAGGCGCTCACGGTCCTCGCGATCGCGTGCTTCGCGGACGCGCCGGTCGACGTCGCCGTGATCGAGGTCGGCATGGGCGGCGAGTGGGACTCCACGAACGTGGTCGACGGCCAGGTGGCGGTGTTCACCCCGATCGCGATCGACCACGCCAAGCAGCTCGGCAACACCGTGGCCGAGATCGCCCGGACCAAGGCCGGGATCATCAAGCCCTCGGCGGCGGTCGTCAGCGCCCGGCAGACGCCGGAGGCCCTGGGGGAGCTCGAGCGCGCGGCGGCCCTGAGCGAGGCGACGCTCGCCGTCGAGGCGACCTCCGGCCCGAACGGCGGCTTCCGTGTGCTGTCGGACACCCCGGCCGTCGGCGGTCAGCTCGTCAGCGTCCAGGGCGTCGCCGGACGGTACGACGACCTGTTCGTGCCGCTCTTCGGTGCCCACCAGGCCGAGAACGCCGCGGTGGCGATCGCCGCCGTCGAGTCGTTCCTCGGTCGCGGATCGCAGCCCCTCGACGAGGACGTCCTCAGCGAGGGCCTCGCGGCAGCGACGTCGCCCGGCCGTCTGCAACCGATCGCCCAGCAGCCGACCGTGGTCGTCGACGCCGCACACAACCCGCACGGCGCCCGGGCCCTGGCCGAGGCCCTGCCCGTCGCGTTCCCGTCCGACCACGTGGTCGGCGTGCTCGGCGTCCTCGCCGACAAGGACGCCCGCGGCATCGTTCGCGCGCTCAAGGACGTCGTGGCCACGTTCGTCGTCACGCAACCGCCCGGTCCCAGGGCCCTCGACGCCGACGCGTTCGCCGCGATCGTCGTCGACGAGGTCGGCCCGGATCGGGTGGTCGTCGAGCCCGACGTCGAGGCCGCCCTGGCCGAGGCACGGACCCTCGCCGAGGACGCCGACGCCGAGGCTGACCTGGCCGAGGGGGAGCCGGGCGCAATGGTCCTCGTCGCGGGCTCCATCGTGCTCATCGGTCGGGTCATGGACCTGGTCCACGGCGAAGGCGAGTCGGCATGACGGACGCTCCCCGGACCTCCCCGCCGGCCCGCGGCACACGGATGCGGCGTCCCCGCCCCCCGCGCGGCGCCCGCGAGAGCCTGCTGTCGGTCGTCCTCGTGCTCGAGGCCGTCGTGTTCTTCTTCCCGATGCTCGTCGTGTTCGGCAAACACGAGCTCCCGCCGGCCGCGGCGTTCGGCGGCGGTCTCGGTTTCATGGTCGTGCTCGCCATCGCCTCCCGGCTGACCGGTCGCCCCGCCGGTGTAGGGTTCGGATGGCTGCTGCAGGCGGCCATCCTCGCCACCGGCTTCGTGGAACCGTTCATGTTCGTCGTGGGCGCCATGTTCCTGGCGTTCTGGATCTACTGTTTCGTCAAGGGTGGTCAGCTCGACCGGGCGAATGCGGCCCGCGCGGCGGCCCTCGGCGAGGACCCCGGACCGGGCACCGACGCCGGCGCCTGACCGTCGCCGCCGCACACCGACCACATCCACCCCCGAACCCAGGGAGCAATGCGTGTCCGACCTCGAAGAGACCCTCGTCCTCGTCAAGCCCGACGGCGTCGCCCGACAGCTGACCGGGGAGATCCTCCGCCGCATCGAGGCGAAGGGCTACGAGATCGTCGACCTGAAGATGCTGACGGCGTCCCGCGACCTGCTCAGCGCCCACTACGAGGAGCACCAGGGCAAGCCGTTCTTCGAGCCCCTCGTCGAGTTCATGGAGTCCGGGCCGATCGTCGCCGTCCGCGTCGCGGGCAACGGCGTGATCGCCGGCTTCCGCTCGCTCGCGGGCACCACCGATCCGACCTCGGCCGCGCCGGGCACGATCCGCGGCGACCTCGGGCGCGACTGGGGTCTCAAGGTGCAGCAGAACCTCGTGCACGGCAGCGACTCGCCCGAGTCCGCCGCGCGCGAGCTCGGTCTCTGGTTCGCCTGACCCGCTGTTCCGCGTCTTCCCGACAGGCCCGTTGTCGTCCGACAACGGGCCTGTCGCCGTCTCCGCACGCACACGATGCGCGGGCATCTGACGACGTCACCCCTGTCGTCCGACACCCGCGCCGTCGAGACGAGCACCCGCACCGGGCGTGACCGGGAGGCCCGACACCACCCCGGGGAGCGAGCGGACACCCCGAGACGGAACGACGACGGGCCGCCCCCATCGGGACGGCCCGTCGTCGCACGGCTGACGGTCGCCGCGGGGCTGGCCCGTGGCGACCGTGCGATCAGCCCGCCGAGGGCGTGGCGGTCGGCGTCGCGGTCGAGCTGCCCGACGAACCCACGGCCTGCTCGGCGACCTGCTCCACGAACGACGAGAACGCCGACGTGTCGGTCAGCGACCCGGTGTACTGCTGCCCGTTGACGAGGACGAGCGGAGTGCCGGTGAGCTTCTTGACGTCGGAGTTCGGGATCTTGTCGTTGAGCGTCCGGTTCGTGACGTCGGCGACCCACCCCTTGAACGTGCCGTTGTGGATGCAGCTCGGGATGTTCTCGTTCGTCGCGCCAGCGGCCTTGACGAGGCTGACGATCTGGTCGTCGGTCAGACCCTTGGTCTGCTCGCTCGGTTGCTTCTTGTAGAAGCGCTGGTTCACGGCGAGGAACTTGTTCGGCTCGTAGTTCGCGACACAGGCGGCGGCGTTGGTGGCGCGGGTCGAGTACTTGGTGCCGAGGGAGCTCGCGTCGAGCAGCGCGAACGGATGGAGCTCGAGCGTGGCGTACCCGGCGGTGACCCACTGCTTGATCTGGGTCATGTTCGTCGTCTCGAACTGGTTGCAGTACGGGCACATGTAGTCCTCGTAGATCACGACGTTGATCGTGTCCTTGTGGGCTGCCGTCTTGGTGGCCGTCGGCTCCGCGCCGGCCTTCGTCGCACCCGTGGTGACCGCGGTGATCGACTTGCCGTTGCCGTGCAGGAGGATGCCGTCGCTCGCCATGTTCTTGGGGCCGGGGCCCGCGGGCTGGATCGAGTTCACGACGACGAGCACGACGATCGCGGCGACGGCCAGCACGGCGAGGCCGATGCCGCCCTGCAGGAACAGCCGGTTGCGGCGTCTGCGCTGTTGTTCTCGCTCGCGCATCGCCCGCGCGTGCTCGCGGGCTGCTTCGCGCCGTGCCTTCTTGGAGGAGTTGTCGCCTGCGGTGCTCATCGGCAACAACCGTAACGGGTGCTGGAGGGGGTCGAGCGCGGCTCGGCTGACAAACCTCCCAGAAGTGCGTGACGCGTCATCGACGCCGGTGCGCGGGGCGTCGACATCAGGCCGGCGTCGCGGTGCGGACCGGTCGTACGCGATCAGAAGAGGATGGCCCGCAGCGTCGGGAACATGATGAGGATCACGAGGACGATCACGACGTAGTTGACGAGCACGATGAGCCAGGAGAACGGGAGGACCGCCTGGCCGATCCGACGTCCGCGTTCGCCGAGGTTCCCCCGCGCCAGGTTCCAGCACGTGAACACCCAGAACATCGGGATCGTCATGGACCAGACGAGCATGCACCAGGGGCAGAGCGCACCGATCGACCACACCGTCTGCGTGAAGAGCCACGTCACGAACACCCACGCCAGGAACACCCCGGCGTTGAACGCCACCCAGAACCAGCGGGCCGCGACGACGCCGGCCAACAGCATCACCGCGACGGCGATCGGTGCCACGAACCCCGAGACGCCGAGGATCGGGTTCGGGAACCCGAACAGATGTGCCTGGTGGCTCGCCATGACGTTCGAGCAGCTGATGAAGGGGTTGACGTCGCATCCCAGTGCCTGCTTGGGGTGTTCCAGCAGTTGGTACTCGTCGACGACGAGCCGGAAGGCGCCGTACAACCCGCCCGCCCCGGTGACGAGGAGGAACACGGCCATGGCCACGGGTGGACGACGGAGGGCTTCGCGGGACGTCACGAGCGCCATCATCGCATGCACGTTCGGCGTTCCCATGGGCGGGCGTGCGATAATCGATGGGTCGACGGTCCCGTACCGCCGATGACGAAGAGCTTTCCGGGCCCGGTGCCCGGACAACGAAGCGCCGTGAGAGGGCGCGCGCGACCGTGGTGCTGCCCCGTACGGAGCGGCACCGGCCGCTTGGAGCGAGCGCGGGGGCGTAGTCGCCGCCCGCCGAGGATTCCCGCCGGTCACATGCTGACCAGGCCGGGCTGAGGAGTGCACCAGTCGATGGTGGAGCAGAACGACAACAACAACGAAGACGGTACGAAGCGCCGCGGGCGCCTGTTCGGCAGCCGCCGGGCACGGTCCCACGGACCGGACGACCACGTCGCCGACCGGGAGGCCCGGGCGACGCCCGTCACGCCGCCCGCGTCCGACGCGGAGGACCCCGGCGAGCTCTCGGCACCGGTGGCGTCGGTCGACGCCCCGGACGCCGCGCGCGTCGTCGTCGACGAGGGCGACTCGGTGACCTCTGCGGTCGACGAGGCCGCGCAGGTGACGACGGTGATCGACGAGGCCGCGCAGGTGACGACGGTGGTCGACGAGGCCGTGTCGGTGACGACGATGGTCGACGCGGTCGCGACGGCGACGGAGGCGGTGCCCCTCGACCTCGCTGAGGACACGGCAGCCGACCTCGCCCCGGAGGCGACGGGATCGGGTGTCACCGATCTGCCGGATGCGGAGCCCACCGGCGCCGGGCAGCCGGAGGCCGAGCCGTCGACGGCTGAGTCCGCGGCCGAACCCGCACCGACGTACCCGGTCGCGACGAGCACGACGAGCCTCATCTTCCATGCGCCCGTGCTGCCGGACCTGCCCGAGCGGTTCCAGCCGGACGACGAGCCGGACCGCGACCGTGACCGTGACCGTGACCGCGACCTCGTCGAGTCGCCGAGCACCCGCCGTCGATCGCGTCGTCGCGGGGCCGCCGCGCAGGACGACCAGCAGGCCGACGACGCGGGCGTGCAGCCGCAGCGGCAGCCCAAGCAGAAGCGCGAGCCGGAGCTCATCACCGAGCCGCAGCGCATCAAGGGGTCGACCCGGCTCGAGGCGAAGAAGCAGCGTCGCCGTGACGGCCGGGACGCCGGTCGCCGCCGTCAGGTCATCACCGAGGACGAGTTCCTCGCCCGCCGCGAGAGCGTCGACCGCCAGATGATCGTCCGCTCGCAGGCGGACCGCATCGAGATCGGCGTGCTCGAGGACGGCGTCCTCGCGGAGCACTACGTCACGAAGAACCACAACGTCTCGCTCATCGGGAACGTCTACCTCGGCAAGGTGCAGAACGTGTTGCCGAGCATGGAGGCCGCGTTCGTGGACATCGGCCGCGGGCGGAACGCGGTGCTGTACTCGGGCGAGGTCGACTGGGACTCCGTCGAGACGGGCAACCAGCCCCGCCGCATCGAGCTCGCGCTCAAGCCCGGCGACAAGGTCCTCGTGCAGGTGACGAAGGACCCGGTCGGCCACAAGGGCGCCCGCCTGACGAGCCAGATCTCGCTCCCGGGGCGCTACCTGGTCTACGTGCCGAACGGCTCGATGAACGGGATCTCGCGCAAGCTGCCCGACACCGAGCGCGCGCGCCTCAAGAAGATCCTCAAGGAGGTCCTGCCGGAGCACGCGGGCGTCATCGTGCGCACCGCGGCCGAGGGAGCGACCGAGGAGCAGCTCACGCGCGACGTCACCCGGCTCACGAGCCAGTGGGAGGCGATCCAGAACAAGGTGCAGAACGGCCAGGCGCCGGTGCTGCTCCACAGCGAGCCCGACCTCCTCGTCAAGATCGTGCGCGACGTCTTCAACGAGGACTTCTCGAAGCTGATCATCGACGGTGATGCCGCCCGCGCCGTCATCGACGAGTACCTCTCGGCGGTGGCGCCGGACCTCAAGGACCGCGTCGAGCTCTACGAGGGCCCCGACTCGTTCGAGGAGCACCGGCTCAACGAGCAGATCGAGAAGGCTCTGGACCGCAAGGTCTGGCTGCCGTCCGGCGGCTCACTGGTGATCGACCGTACCGAGGCGATGACCGTGGTCGACGTCAACACGGGCAAGTTCGTCGGGTCCGGGGGCAACCTCGAGGAGACCGTCACGAAGAACAACCTCGAGGCGGCCGAGGAGATCGTGCGTCAGCTCCGACTGCGCGACATCGGCGGCATCATCGTGGTCGACTTCATCGACATGGTGCTCGAGTCCAACCGCGACCTCGTCCTCCGCCGTCTCGTCGAGTGCCTGAGCCGTGACCGGACGAAGCACCAGGTCGCCGAGGTCACCTCGCTCGGCCTCGTGCAGATGACCCGCAAGAAGATCGGCGTCGGCCTGCAGGAGTCGTTCGCCGAGGTGAACGCCAAGGTCAACGACAACACGAACGAGTCCTCGCCGAAGGGTGGCCGGAGCGGTCGCAAGGGCCGGGGCAACGGCGGTGGCCAGGGCAACGGCAACGGCAGCGGCAGCGGCAACGGCCAGCAGTCGTCGCAGCAGGCGCACCAGATCACCGAGGACGTCAAGAACGCGCTCTCGCGGATCGCCGCATCGACCATCCCGCACGACGACGCCGCTGCGACGGCTGCGGGCGGCACCGCGCCGACGAGCGCGAGCCAGCTCGAGGAGGCTCTGGACAGCGCCAGCGGAGCCACACCGGGTGAGGCCGACGCCGGTACGGGGACGACGCGATCGCAGCGCCGCTCCCGTCGCGGGGACCGGAACGAGCGCGGCGATCGGAACGACCGTGCCGACCGGAACGAGCGTGCCGACCGGAACGAGCGTGCCGACCGTGAGGAGCGCACCGAGCGCACCGAGCACGCTCCGTCCGCCGACGCGACCGTGGAGCAGCCGACCGAGGTGACACGGCAGCAGCCCGCAGCGCCGCACGAACCGGCGACGCCCGAACCGGTGTCGGCGACCCGTGAGCCGGCGTCGACGGGGTCTCGTCGGGTGAGCACGACGGCGACCGTGTCCCCGACCGAGTCCGTCGCGATCCTCGACATCCCGCTCTCCGCGGCGCCGGTCCGACAGCCCCGGCCGGTGAGCACCGAGGCGGCCGAGTCCCTCCTGGACTCCGTCCTCCAGGCGCTCCCCGAGCCGAAGCAGCCCGGCCAGGGACGCAACCGGTCCCGCAGGGTGACGTCGGGGAGCATCAGCGCACCCGCGACGACCAGCGGCGCAACCGACGCCGGCGGTGCTGACGACGCGGGCGACCCCGACGGCGGGCCGGTCATCCTCGGGCGGTGACCGCAGCGCGGGACTGAGCTGGGGTCTCCCGGCAGACGGCCGACGCGGCCGACGACGAACGCGACCTCCCCCCGACGGGGCGGGGTCGCGTTCGTCGTTCCGCGGTAGCGTTTCCTGACCGTCGACCGGTGCCGCGTGCCGCGGCCGCCCACCGCCACCGCAGAGGAGAGCCCGCGTGTCCGATCCGACCGACGACCACCAGCAGCCGGTCGGGGGAGCGCCCGGGTTCCCGAGAGACGGCCGTGCCGCGTCCCAGGGTGACCACCACCGGATGCCGGGCGCGGCCGGCCCCGCGCCGTCGTGGTCGTCCGTCCCGGGTCCGTCGGTTCCGGGTCCGTCGGTTCCGCGAGTGCCCGGCCCCGGCATCGGGCTCCCGGGCGCCGTCCCCGCATGGCGGAGGAGCAGCCCCACGAGTGTGTTCGCTCGGGAGCGCTCGGGAGCTGGCGTCGCCGCCGCGGCGCTCGCCATCGCGGTGGTCGCGGCGGTCCTGCTCGTGTCGTCCCTGTCCGAGTTCCTCGGCACCCTGTCCTACGCGGGTGCCATGGACTTCGGCGATGAGGGCTTCACCGGCACGCCGCTCGGGTACTTCCTCGTCACCTGGCTGCTCGACCCGCTGGCGTTCTACGTCGTCGCGTTCGTCGTCCTCGCGTTCCTGACCCCGGTGACGCGACGGAGTCCACTGCCGACGATCGTGCTCCGAGCGATCGTCGCCGGGGCGGCGGGGACCGTGGGCATCATGGTCGTCGGCGTGTTCGAGGGCTTCGTCCACGCGGTGAGCGAGCTCGACTGGACCTACCTGCTCACCGACATCCTGACGGACCCCCTGTCCCGCGGCGTCGAGTACACGGCGCTCACGATCACGGCCTGCACGCTCGTCTGGTTGTGGTCCGGACGTCCAGGGCGACGAGGCCGTCCGGGGATGCCGGGCATGGTCCCGCCGGCCGACGCCGTGCCGGTGGCCACGATCCCGCCGCAGGCGCCGGCCTGGCATGCGGCTGCTCCGCGACCGGGTGCGTCGCAGTCGGGAGGCGCGTGGCCGACGGGCGCAGCGCAGCCGGGAGGCGCGTGGCCGACGGGCGCAGCGCAGCCGGGAGGCGCGTGGACAGCCGATGCGTCCCGGTCGGGAGGCCCGTGGCCGACGGGGACGTCGGCTCCCGAGGAGTGGCGTGCGACCGACGAGGTCGACCGGGACCGCTGAGGCGCCCTGGGCAGCGGGTCAGTGCCCGGAGCGCTTGTCGCGCTGCGGGACCCGGAGTCCGCTCGCGATGAGCCGGAGGACGAGTTCCCGGCCGGACACGGCGAGGGCCCCGAGCGCGACGAGTTCCTCGTGCCGGGCCGCGGGGACGTCGTAGTGGTCGTGGTCGAACGCGCGGCGGGGCAGGCCGGCGCGGGCCGCGAAGGCGTGGAGCTCGTCGTAGGACTCGTCGCTCACCAGGTGCGACCAGATCGTGTCGTGCGCGGGCCAGACGGGAGGGTCGATGAGCACGGTCACCCGGAGGAGCCTACGGCGTGGCGCGCGTTTGACCGGACCGGGAGCCATCGAGTACCCTTGGTTGTTGGTGTCCGCGAGGCCTCATGCCCGCGTCGACCGCGTCGGCGACGGCACCGCAGACTTCCCTCCAGCAGAGTACGTAAGGAATTCCACGTGGTTTACGCAGTTGTGCGCGCCGGCGGCCGTCAGGAAAAGGTCGAGGTCGGCACCGTCCTGAACATCGACCGCATCAAGGGCGACGAGAACGGCACCATCCAGCTCGCGCCGGTGCTCCTCGTGGACGGCGACAAGGTCACCTCCGCGGCGAGTGACCTCGCCGGCGTGACGGTCACCGCCGAGGTCCTGAGCGACCTCCGCGGCCCGAAGATCGTCATCCAGAAGTTCAAGAACAAGACCGGGTACAAGAAGCGTCAGGGCCACCGCTCGGAGCTCACCCGCGTCAAGATCACCAAGATCGCGTAAGGCGGAAGACAATGGCACACAAGAAGGGTGCGAGCTCCACTCGCAACGGTCGTGACTCGAACGCGCAGCGCCTCGGCGTGAAGCGCTTCGGCGGACAGGTCGTCAACGCGGGCGAGATCATCCTCCGCCAGCGTGGCACCCACTTCCACCCGGGCGCCAACGTCGGCCGTGGCGGCGACGACACGCTCTTCGCGCTCACCGCGGGCGCCGTCGAGTTCGGCACCAAGGGCGGCCGCAAGGTCGTCAACATCGTCAACGCCTGATCGCACGACGACACACTCCACGAGAAGGGCGGGCCGAGTGCCCGCCCTTCTTCGCTTTCCCGCCGGGTGCGGCGCCCTCGGTCCGGCGCCCCTGGCACCAGCTCCGTGAGGACACCATGGCCACCTTCGTCGACCACGTCACCCTGCACCTGACCGCGGGCAACGGCGGCAACGGCTGCGTCTCGGTCCGCCGCGAGAAGTTCAAGCCCCTCGCCGGGCCCGACGGCGGCAACGGCGGGAACGGCGGGGACATCGTCCTCGTCAGCGACCCCCAGGTCACGACCCTGCTCGGGTACCACCGGTCGCCCCACCGCTCCAGCCGGAACGGACAGCCCGGCATGGGCGACATGCGCAGCGGCACGAGCGGCGAGGAGCTCGACCTCCCGGTGCCCGTCGGCACCGTCGTGTACGACGAGCGCGGCGAGCAGATCGCCGACATGGACCGCCCGGGGATGCGCGTCGTCGTCGCGCAGGGCGGTCAGGGTGGCCTCGGCAACGCCGCCCTCGCCACGCCGAAGCGCAAGGCCCCCGGGTTCGCGCTCCTCGGCACGCTCGGCGAGACCGGGGACGTCCGGCTCGAACTCAAGACCGTGGCCGACGTCGCCCTGGTCGGGTTCCCGTCCGCCGGCAAGTCGAGCCTGATCGCCGCGATCTCCGCCGCCAAGCCGAAGATCGCCGACTACCCCTTCACGACGCTCACCCCGAACCTCGGCGTCGTCGAGTCGGGATCGGTCCGGTTCACCGTCGCCGACGTCCCCGGCCTCATCGAGGGGGCGTCCGAGGGTCGCGGACTCGGCCTCGAGTTCCTCCGGCACGTCGAGCGGTGCAGCGCCCTGCTGCACGTGATCGACTGCGCGACGCTCGACCCCGGCCGTGACCCGATCAGCGACCTCGACGTCATCCTCCGCGAACTCGAGCGGTACCCCGTGCCGGCCGGTCAGACACCGCTGCTCGAGCGTCCCCAGCTCGTCGCCCTCAACAAGATCGACGTCCCCGACGCCCGCGAGCTCGCCGAGTTCGTGCGGCCGGAGCTCGAGTCGCGGGGCTACCGCGTGTTCGAGATCTCGACCGCGTCGCACGCCGGACTCCGTGAGCTGACCTTCGCCCTCGCGGACATCGTCGAGCAGGCCCGGGTCACGCAGGCCACCCAGCCCGAGCCCGAGCGGATCGTGCTCCGTCCCCGGGCGGTCGACCAGACCGAGTACACCGTCCGCGCCGAGGGTGGCGAGGAGCACCGGTTCTACCGGATCCGCGGGGCGAAGCCCGAGCGCTGGGTGCAGCAGACGGACTTCGACAACGAGGAAGCCATCGGCTACCTGGCGGACCGACTCGCCAAGCTCGGCGTCGAGGACGACCTCTTCAAGGCCGGCGCGGTGGCCGGTTCGACCGTCGTGATCGGCGGGGACGGCGGCATGGTCTTCGACTGGGAGCCGACACTCACCTCGACCGCCGAGCTCATCACGAGCGCACGCGGTACGGACTCCCGCCTCGACCTCAACCCCCGCCCGACCCGCGGTCAGCGCCGTGCGGAGTACTTCGAGCGCATGGACGCCAAGGCCGAGGCGCGCGCCGAGCTCGAGCGCGAGCGCGTCGCCGGACTCTGGGCGGACGACGACGACACCGAGCCGGACGCCGACTGACCGACCACGCCCGCCCCGAGCACCCGGCAGGACCACGACCCGACACGACAGGAGTGCCGCAGCGATGACCGACAGCACGACCACGCGCGCGGAGCCGACCCCCGTCCGGACCCGTGCCGACGTCCCGACCGCGCGCCGGATCGTCGTCAAGGTCGGCTCGTCCTCGATCAGCGGGGAGAACGCCGGGCAGATCGAACCCCTCGTCGACGCCCTCGCCGCCGCGCACGGCCGGGGCACCGAGGTCGTGCTCGTGTCGTCGGGGGCGATCGCGACCGGGTTCCCGTACCTGGCGCTCGACGCCCGCCCCGACGACCTCGCGACGCAGCAGGCCGCCGCGGCCGTCGGGCAGAACGTCCTGGTGTACCGGTACCAGCGGAGCCTGCGCCGGTACGAGATCGTCGCCGGTCAGGTGCTCCTGACCGCCGGGGACCTGCAGAACCCCACGCACCGGGTCAACGCGCAGCGGGCGATGGACCGCCTGCTCGCGCTCCGGATCCTGCCGATCGTCAACGAGAACGACACCGTCGCCACGCACGAGATCCGGTTCGGGGACAACGACCGGTTGGCCGCCCTCGTCGCGCGGTTGCTCCGTGCCGACGTCCTCGTCCTCCTCTCGGACGTCGACGCGCTCTACACGAAGCCGCCGGAGCAGCCCGGCGCCGAGCGGATCGGGGAGGTCCCGTTCGGTGACGACCTCGCCGGCGTCACGTTCGGTTCGGTCGGCGCCGCGGGCGTGGGGACGGGTGGCGCGGGGACGAAGGTCGCGGCCGCCCGCCTCGCGGCCGAGGCCGGCACGAGCGTCCTCGTCACCGCGACCGCGCTCGTCGACCGCGCGCTCACGGGTGCCGCGATCGGGACCTGGTTCGCCGCCGGACCGCAGGCGTAGCGCGGATCGGTGGCACCGCCTCCCGTCGGTCGCCCCGTCTACAATCCGGGTATGGCAACCACCGCCGTCCGCCCCACGCTCGTCGACAAGCTCGTCGCTGCGCGCGCGGCCTCACCGGCCCTCGTGACGGCGACCGCCGACGTCAAGAACGCCGCGCTCGGCGCGATCGCGGCGGCCGTGCGGTCGGCCACCGACGAGATCGTCGCGGCCAACGCCCACGACCTCGAAGCGGGGGAGCAGGGCGGGCTCGCGCCGGGCCTCCTGGACCGCCTGCGGCTGGACCCCACGCGGATCGAGGCGCTGGCGTCCGCCGTCGAGCACGTCGCCACGCTGACCGACCCCGTCGGGCAGACCGTGCGCGGCTCGACCCTGCCGAACGGACTCCAGCTGACCGAGGTCCGCGTGCCGTTCGGGGTCGTCGGGGCGATCTACGAGGCACGGCCGAACGTCACCGTGGACATCGCCAGCCTCGCGCTCAAGAGCGGTAACGCGGTCGTGCTCCGCGGCGGCTCGGCGGCCGCCCGGACGAACGCCGTGCTCGTCGAGCGCATCCAGGACGCCGTGGCCACGGTGGGGCTGCCCGGCGCGCTCGTGCAGACCATCGACGAGTTCGGCCGCGACGGCGCGACGGAGCTCATGCGGGCGCGGGGGCTGGTCGACGTCCTCGTGCCTCGCGGCAGCGCCGGCCTCATCCAGACCGTCGTCACGGAGTCGCAGGTCCCGGTGATCGAGACCGGTGCGGGCGTCGTCCACGTGTTCCTGGACGCGTCGGCGCCCGAGGACTGGTCGGTCGACATCGTGCTCAACAGCAAGGTGCAGCGTCCGAGCGTCTGCAACGCCCTCGAGACGCTGCTCGTGCACCAGGACGCCGCACCGCGCCTCCTGCCCGTGGTGGCGGCGCGCCTCCTGGAGGCGGGGGTCACCCTGCGCGGTGACGACGCGACCCGGGCGCTCGTCCCGCAGGCGGTCCCCGTGACCGAGGAGGACTGGGGCACCGAATCGATGGCGCTCGACCTGTCCGTCCGGGTCGTGGCCGACCTCGACGCCGCGATCGCGCACATCGCCCGGTGGTCCACCCAGCACACGGAGTCGATCGTCACGAACGACCTCCGCAACGCGGACCGGTTCCTCGCCGAGGTCGATTCCGCAGTCGTCATGGTGAACGCCTCCACGCGGTTCACCGACGGCGGTGAGTTCGGGTTCGGGGCCGAGGTCGGGATCTCGACGCAGAAGCTGCACGCGCGAGGGCCGATGGGGCTGCCGGAGCTCACGAGCACGAAGTGGATCGTGCGCGGACACGGTCAGGTGCGCGGCTAGACTGGGGCGCGGCCACCGCCACACCCCATCGGAATGATCGGAGCGCCCATGATCCACCTGCTGCTCGCTGCCGGAGAACCCACCACGGCCGAGGTGCCGCGGTTCATCTTCCCGCTCGGTGCGGCCGCGGTGTTCACGTTCCTCGGGTTCGTGACCTGGAGCTTCCGCGACGTCGCCTACCGGCACAGCCACAAGTTCGACGCCACCCGGACCGACGAGACCGGCGTCGACGAGTTCGGCCACACGAAGATCTGACCCGCCGCCCGATGCTCGAGAGCACCGGTCGGCCGCGCATCGGTGTGATGGGCGGCACGTTCGACCCGATCCACCATGGTCACCTCGTGGCAGCGAGCGAGGTCGCGTCCTCGTTCGGCCTCGACGAGGTCGTGTTCGTCCCGACCGGCCAGCCGTACATGAAGTCCGACGTGTCCGACGCGGAGCACCGGTACCTCATGACGGTGATCGCCACCGCGTCCAACCCGATGTTCACGGTGAGCCGTGTCGACATCGACCGCCCCGGCCCCACGTACACGATCGACACCCTCCGTGACCTCCGCGACCAACGACCGGACGCCCAGTTCGTGTTCATCTCGGGCGCCGACGCCGTGGCCCAGATCCTCGACTGGAAGGACCACTCCGAGCTCTGGGACCTCGCCCACTTCGTTGCTGTGACTCGGCCGGGACATGACCTGACCGTCACCGGATTGCCGGAGCGGGACGTAAGCTTGCTCGAGGTACCGGCACTGGCGATCTCGTCGACCGACTGCCGAAGCCGCGTGGGCCGAGGACATCCCGTGTGGTACTTGGTCCCGGACGGCGTCGTCCAGTACATCACCAAGCACCATCTGTATCGGAGCGTCGCATGAGTTCGTCCGACTCGCAGCCGCCCCTCACGCGGCGTCAGGCCCGAGAGCGCGAGCGTGCCGCCGAGACCGGTGCTCAGCCCGTGACGCCGGAGGCCGCCGTGGCCGCCGGCGTTCCCGCATCCGTCGCGTCCGCGGCCGATGGCCCGCGCAGCGTCGCGGTGCCCTCGGCACCGCCCGCCGCCCCGACCGACCTGCCGCGCCGGCGTCCGGGTTCGCACGTCGCTCCCGCCGCGTCGGCACCAGCACAGGCCGCCGCGGTGCCGGTGCGGGGTGGTGTCGCCGATCAGGGCGCCGCGGAGCCCACGCAGCGCGCGGCCGTTCAACCGTCCCGCGCCGACGATGCCGCCCCGCCCGCATCGGCCACCGAGATCGTCCCCGGCACCGGCATGACGCGGCGTCAGCTCCGCGCCCTGCGTGAGGCCGAGCAGCACCGTGACCAGGCACCCGTCCCGCTCCGGACGCCGTCACCCCAGTCGTCCGACCGCACCGTGGCGGACGTCCTCGGCGACGTCGCCGCGCTCGAGGGCCAGCGCATCGCCGCGGAGCACGACGAGCCCGCGCCGGACGCCGCGGTCCTCCACCAGGCGACCGAGGCGGACGGTTCGCCCGACGCCATCGAGCCGCTCTCGGACGCCGTCGCCCACAGCGACGAGCCGCGGGTGCACCGGTCGACCTGGGCGCCGCCGGCACCGGAGCCGGACGCCCCGCTCCCCGAGGCCGAGCCGATCGTCGACATCGTCCCGGCCGGGGACGCCGATGCGGTGCATGACGACGAGGCTGCGGGTCGTGACGACACTGCGCGTGGCGACCGCGCTGCGCGAGGTGCCGGTGACGTCCCGGATGCCCGTGACGCCGGGGCAGCGCGCCCGCGGTCCGCGTCCGGTGCCGCCGAGGGCATCGACGCGAGCACCGACGACGTGCTCGACCCGGCCCTCCCGGCGGCCTCGACGCCGAACGTGTTCCCCCTCGACCTCTCGGACGCGGCCGGATCGCCCACCGCGGCCGACGCTCGCACGGAAGAACGGCGTCCGGCGTCACCCGCTTCGGCGGGTCGGGCCCGTCCCGCTGCCGCGCGTGGGGGAGCGGCCCCGGAGCCGCCGGCCACGACCGGCACCATCGCGACGCCGACCGGCCACTGGTCCCGCCAGGCCGAGGCCGCGGACGAGCACCTGCACGATCCCCAGACCGGGCAGTCGCGGGCGACGCAGACGCAGACGAACGCGCTGATCCTGCCGAACTCGGCGCTCAGCGACGTCACGGGTGCCCTCAACGCCACGGGCGAGGTCATCATCACCGGGTCGATCGACCTGCCGAAGACCCTCGCCGCCACCGGAGCGCACACGCCACACATCGACGGCGTCGAGGTCGATCGGCTGCTCGAGCAGCACGACGCCGAGACCGCGACGAACGACGCGGTCCCCGTCCGGGCGAGCCGTGCGGTGTCGAGCCACACGTCGACCCGTGCGGTCGTGCTGGCCGCGGCGAAGCCGAAGCAGTCGAAGGTCCCGACCGCGTTGGCGTACTCCGCTGCAGGGGTCGGGGTGGCCGGGGTCATCGCCGTCGTCGTGGCGATGTTCTCGCTCGGCGTCTTCTGAGGCGACCCGCCGGCGTTCGTTCGCTCTCCGCGGTGGCCGGTTCGGGCCTCCAGGCTGGTCCGTGTCGTGGGTGTCGCTTATGATCGACGGCATCGACCCCTACCCGGCGTCGAACGACCGAAGGAATCCGTGACCGCTTCCCCCCGAGCCCTCGAACTCACCCAGATCGCTGCCGCCGCGGCGGACGACAAGCAGGCCGAGGACCTCGTCGCCCTCGACGTGACGGGTCCGCTCCCACTGACCGACGTGTTCCTCCTGGCGAGTGGCCGGAACGAGCGCAACGTCCTCGCCATCGCGGACGAGGTCGAGGACCGCATGCTCCAGGCCGGTGCCAAGCCGCTCCGGCGCGAGGGGCGGAGCGAGGGTCGATGGGTCCTCCTGGACTTCGGCGACGTCGTCGTGCACGTCTTCCACGACGAGGACCGCCAGTACTACTCGCTCGAGCGCCTGTGGTCCGACTGCCCGAGCATCCCGCTCGAGGTCCCCGTCACCCACTGACCGTGGTCGGGCGGCCCTCGCAGATGGTGTACGCTTGACTGGTTGCTTCCGCACGGGGGCAACCGACCTGGGTCTGTGGCGCAGCTGGTAGCGCACCTGCATGGCATGCAGGGGGTCAGGGGTTCGAGTCCCCTCAGATCCACCATCACGACGAAGGCCCCGCTCCGGCGGGGCCTTCGTCGTTGAGCGGGCCGTCGCTGGTCGAGATCTCGGCCGGCGGTTCGGCGGGACACCGATAGCCTGGTCGGCATGAGCGCATCGCCGCGCACCGCGGACACCTCCAGTCAGCCCCTGTCGGGGACCGAATGCTCGATCAGCGCGGGGCCGTACACGGCCACGATCGCGTCGATCGGGGCGACGCTCCGGAGCCTCCGGTACGACGGCCGTGACCTCGTCGTGCCGTTCGACGCGGACGAGGTCCGTCCGGTGTTCCGCGGCGCCGTGCTCGCGCCGTGGCCCAACCGCGTCGTGGACGGCCGGTACTCGTTCGCGGGGCAGGACCACCTGCTCGCCCTGTCCGAGCCGGAGCGTGGCCACGCGTTGCACGGCCTCGTCGCGTGGGCCGACTTCGCCGTGGCCGAGCGGGCCGAAGACCGGATGGTCCTCACCACGACCATCCCCGCGCAGCTCGGGTACCCGTTCCGGGTCGAGGTCGCGGTCACCCACCAGGTCGACGAGCAGGGCCTGCACACGACGATCACGGGGACGAACACCGGCCCCGACGCGGCGCCCTGGGGGACCGGGCCGCACCCGTACCTCGTCGCAGGCCCCGGGCACGTCGACGACTGGACCCTGCACCTGCCGGCGCAGCAGGTGCTCGAGGTGACGCCGGACCGACTGGTCCCGACGGCGTTGTCCCCGGTGGCGGACGTCGACGACGGTGTGTTCGACCTCCGGGTGCCGGAGCGGATCGGCTCGCGGTTCATCGACCATGCCTTCACCGGGTTCGACCGTGACGGGGACGGCACGGCGACCGTGCGGGTGACCGCCGCCGACGGCTCTGGCGTGCGGATGACCTTCGGCCCGGAGTGCCCCTGGGTGCAGGTGCACACCGCGGACCACGTCGTGCCCGAGTACCACCGTGTCGGCCTGGCGGTCGAACCGATGACCTGCGCCCCGGATGCGTTCAACGCCGGAGCCGAGCGGGGCCTCCTGGTCGTCGAACCGGGGGAGTCGGCCACGGCCTCCTGGACGATCGCCGCGGTCTGACCGGGCGCGGAGGCGCCACGGCGACTCCGTTGGCGTGTCGTGGACGAGCGACGTACACTGCCGATTCGAACACGTGTTCGATGATCGGGAGGCGGTGGTCGCGGTGCCGGTGCGCGAGGCGCGAGTGGTGCGGGTGGGCACGACGGCGGCTGGCGTGCCCCGAGATCTCCTGTGGGACGGTGTCCGCTACCACGTGACCGACCGGCCGACCCGGTGGCGGGGCCGCCCGGACGAGTGGGACTTCGGACCGGGCGGCGGGGATGACGGTGCCCGGGATGCCCGGAACGACGGGCTTCCCGCGCTGTGGCGGTTCCAGGCCACGCCGCTCGACGCCGACGCGCCGAGCGTCGTCGTCGACGTCATCGGGACCGGTGGGGGCTGGGTGCTCCTCGGCGTCGTCCGGTAACGGGGCCGTGTCCACCGTCGTGCCGACGACGATCCGGCGTCCACAGCGGATGTCGGACCCGGTTGACATGATCGAACACATGTTCGAACATGGGGCGATGCAGACGGCGGCGGCTCTCCTCGGAGAGCGGGGCGATCGGACACCGGCACCCGGTGCCCATGGTGCACGCGCGGTCCGACAACCGGACCACGTGGCCGAGGCGCGGGCGGCGCTGGAGCGCATCACGAGCCTCCGCTCCCGGATCGCGGACATGGAGGACACGCGGGTCGACACCGGTGCGCTCCCGACGTCGCCTGCGCTCGCGCCGCTCCTACCGGGTGGCGCACTCCGGTCGGGGGCGGCCTACAGCGTGCACGAGTCGGTGCTGCTGGCGATGACCATGCTCCAGGCGGCGTCGGCGTCCGGCGCATGGTGCGCCGTGGTCGGTGTGCCGTCCTTCGGGGTCGAGGCCGCCGCGGCCGCCGGGATCGACCTGGAGCGGCTCGTGCTCGTGCCCGACCCGGGCGACCAGTGGCTGACGGTCACCGCGGCGCTGGCCGACGTCGCGACGATCGTGCTGACCCGACCGCTCGGGCGCGTCACCCCGGGCGACGTCGCTCGCCTCGGGGCACGGCTCCGGCAGCGGGGCGCCGCCCTCGTCGCGCTCGGCAGCTGGCCCGGTGCCGAGGCCTCGCTCCGGGTCACCGACTCCTCGTGGCAGGGCATCGGACGCGGGTTCGGGTACCTGTCGGAACGGCGGGCAACGGTCGTGGCGACCACTCGGGCCGGCGCTGGACGCCCACGCAGCGCCGAACTCCTGCTCCCCGCAGCGGACGGGACGGTCCAGCCGTCGGTGTCGGCGACCGCGAGCGGTGATCCGACCGGTACCCGGTCCCCGGTGGTCGTCACGACGGCCGGCGGAGACCGGGGAGCGCGTCCCGTGGCGGTGGCGTCGTGACCGGTGGAACGGTGGCCCTCGGGGCGGGGAGTCCGCCCGTCGAGGCCCCGCCCACCCGCACGATGGTCCTGTGGTGCCCGGACTGGCCCGTCCTCGCCGCTGCGGTGGCGTCCGGGGCGGACCCCGAGCGGCCGATCGCCCTCGTGGCCAAGGGGCTCGTGTACGCCTGTTCCGCGGCCGCTCGTCACGAGGGCGTCCTCCGTGGGCTGCGCATCCGCGAGGCCCAGGCCCGGTGCACGACGCTCGTGGTCCAGCAGTACGACGAGGCCCTCGACCACCGGGCGTTCGAGCCCGTCATCCGTGCGGTCGAGGGTGCCGTGCCCGGCGTGCACGTCCTGCGCCCGGGAACGCTCGCGATCCGCTCCCGGGGGCCGGCCCGCTACTACGGCGGGGAGCACCCGGCAGCGCTGACGCTCGCGGGCATCGCGGCCGACCACGGGGCGCCGGGCGTGCGGGTCGGCATCGCGGACACCCCGTTCGCGGCGGAGCAGGCGGCACGTGCCCGGACACGCGATGTCGAGCGGGTCCGCATCGTCCCCGAGGGTGCGTCGGCGGACTTCCTGGCACCGCTGCCGTTGTCGGTCCTCGGTCGCGACGACCTCGCGATGGTGCTCGGGCGGCTCGGGATCACGACGCTCGGTGCGTTCGCGCAGCTCACGGACGAGCAGGTGCGGGACCGGTTCGGGCCGGAGGGTGCGTTCCTGCACCGGCTCGCCGGAGGCCGTGACCCACGTGCGGTCACCGCCCGCGACGTCCCACCGGACCTGACCGTCGACGCCGCGTTCGAACCCCCGCTCGACCGTGCCGACCAGGTGGCGTTCGCGTTCCGTCGGTCCGCCGACACCTTCGCCGAGCGGCTCCGTGCGGCGGAGCTCGTGGCCACGACGATCCGCATCGAGATCACCGACGACCGTGGCGTCTGCCTCGACCGCACCTGGGCCCATCCGCGGTGGTTCGACCCCGCCGACGTCGTCGACCGCGTGCGGTGGCAGCTGCAGGGCGGTACGGAGCCCACCGGGCTCGAGGCCCCCGTCGCCCACGTCCGGCTCGAGGCCGAGGCGGTCGACGCGGTCACGAACCACGAGCGTGGACTCTGGGGTTCCGGGCCGGACGAGCGGGTGCACCACGGCCTCGCCCGGATCCAGGGCATGGTCGGACACGACGGGGTCGTCACGGCACGCATCGCCGGCGGTCGGACCCTGGCGGAGCGCACGCTGTTCGTGCCGTGGGGGGACACCCCGGCAGGGGGCGAGCGCGCGGTCGCGGTCGCCCGTGCACGCCCGTGGCCCGGTCGGCTGCCCGGGCCCGCACCCGCGACGGTCCTCGACCGTCCTCGGCCCGTGGACGTCGTCGCCGCCGACGGCACCCCGGTCGACGTCGACGGGCGCAGCATCCTGACCGGTGAGCCGGACCGGTTCCGCGCCGAGGGGGACCGGGGCGGACGCTTCAGTGCGGTGGCCGCATGGGCGGGGCCATGGCCGCTCGTCGTGCGCTGGTGGGAGGCCGGGGGTCGCCGCCTGCACCGGATGCAGCTCGTCGACGCCGAGGGGCGCGCATGGACCGTCGTCCTGGCGGACGGCCGGTGGTGGGCCGAGGCGGTGGCGACCTGATGGGGTACAACAACCCACCGATCCCGTGGTCGGAGTTCGAGCGTGCGCTGTCGGACAAGCGCAGTCCCGGGGCAGCGCCTCCCGGTGACGGCGGTGACAGCCCGGCGTGGTCACGCAAACGCGTCCCGTACACACCGGTGCCGGCCTCGATCGTGGACGACGGCCTGACGGTGCCGTACGCGGAGCTGCACGCGCACTCGACCTTCAGCTTCCTCGACGGTGCGAGCCCACCGGAGCACCTGTTCGAGGAAGCCGCACGCCTGCACCTGCACGGCCTCGCACTCACCGACCACGACGGCCTCTACGGGGCGGCGCGGATGGCCGAGGTCGCCGAGACCCACCCCGACATCCGGACGGTGTACGGCGCGGAACTCTCCCTCGGCCTGTCCGAACCGCAGAACGGCGTCGCCGACCCCGAGGGCACACATCTGCTCGTCCTCGCACGCGGGCAAGCGGGCTACCACCGACTGGCCGCCGCCATGACGAGCGCACACCTGTCGCCCGGTGCGGAGAAGGGCCGGCCCCGGTACGACCTCGACGACCTCGCAGAGCGGGCCGGTGACGCCTGGCACGTGCTCACGGGGTGCCGCAAGGGGACCGTCCGCGCCGCCCTCGAGACCGGGGGTGAGGATGCCGCCGAGCGAGCACTGCGGGACCTGCTCGACCGGTTCGGGCGCGAGCACGTCACCGTCGAGCTCATCGACCAGGGCGACCCGATGGACACGGCCCGCAACGACCTCCTGGCCGGACTGGCCGGGCGGTTCCGGTTGCCCGTCGTGGCCACCGGGAACGTGCACTACGCCACCCCGGACCGGTTCCGGGTCGCCACGGCGCTCGCGGCTGTCCGGGCACGCCGCAGCCTCGACGAACTCGACGGCTGGCTCCCCGCCGCCGACACGGCGCACCTGCGGTCCGGGGCCGAGATGAGCCGTCGGTTCGCCCGGTACCCCGGCGCCGTGGCGCGGAGTGTGGAGCTCGCCGACGACCTGTCGTTCCGGTTGCGGAGTGCCGCGCCGGGCCTCCCGGACCTCGACGTGCCCGACGGGCACACGCCCATGTCGTGGCTCCGCGACCTCGTCTGGCAGGGCGCCCGGCGGTTCTACCCGGGCTCGGCCGACGGGGTCGACCCGGTCAAGCGTGACCGCATCGAGCGTGAGCTGCACGTGATACAGGAGAAGGACTTCCCCGGGTACTTCTTGATCGTGCGGGATCTCGTGCAGTACGCGCGCAGTCGGGGGATCCTCTGCCAGGGCCGCGGGTCCGCCGCGAACTCGGCGGTCTGCTACCTGCTCGAGATCACGGCGGTCGACTCGATCCGGTACGGGCTGCCGTTCGAACGGTTCCTCTCGAGCATGCGCGACGAAGAGCCCGACATCGACGTCGACTTCGACTCCGACCGCCGCGAAGAAGTCATCCAGTACGTCTACGCCAAGTACGGCCGGTTCAACGCGGCGCAGGTCGCGAACGTGATCACCTACCGTCCGAAGGCCGCGGTGCGCGACATGGCGAAGGCGCTCGGGCACAGCCCGGGACAGCAGGACGCCTGGTCCAAGCAGGTGGAACGGTGGGGGTCGGTCACCGAGAGCACGGAGCACGACATTCCGGACGAGGTCGTCGGACTCGCGCGCGAGGTCCTCGGGTTCCCCCGGCACCTCGGCATCCACTCGGGCGGCATGGTGCTCACCGACCGACCCGTCGGCGAGGTCGTCCCCATCGAGCACGCCCGCATGGACGGCCGGACGGTCCTGCAGTGGGACAAGGACGACTGCGCCTTCATGGGGCTCGTCAAGTTCGACATGCTCGGCCTCGGCATGCTCGCGGCGCTGCAGTACGCGTTCGACCTCGCGGCCGACCACTGCGGTGAGCGCTGGGACATGCACGACATGCCGAAAGAGGAGCAGGGCGTCTACGACCAGCTGTGCCGGGCCGACACCGTCGGGGTGTTCCAGGTCGAGTCCCGGGCCCAGATGGGCACCCTGCCCCGGTTGTTACCGCGGCGGTTCTACGACCTCGTGATCGAGGTCGCGCTCGTGCGTCCCGGGCCGATCCAGGGCGGTGCCGTCCACCCCTACATCCGGCGGCGGACCGGGGAGGAGCCGATCACCTACCTGCATCCGGCACTCGAACCGGTGCTCGAGCGCACCCTCGGGGTGCCGCTGTTCCAGGAGCAGCTGATGCAGATGGCGATGACCGTGGGCGGGTGCTCGGGCGAGGACGCCGACCAGCTCCGCCGCGCCATGGGGTCGAAGCGGGGGCTGGTCCGGATCGAGGCGCTCCGCGACAAGCTCTACCGCGGCATGGCCTCGAACGGCATCGAGGGCGAGGACGCCGACGCCATCTACGCCAAGATCCAGGCGTTCGCGAACTTCGGCTTCGCGGAGAGCCACTCGATCAGCTTCGCGCTCATCGTCTACGCGAGTGCATGGATGCGGTTGCACTACCCGGGCGCGTTCCTGGCGGCACTGCTCCGGGCGCAGCCGATGGGGTTCTACTCGCCGCAGTCGCTCGTCGCGGACGCCCGACGCCACGGAGTGCAGGTGCGGCGCCCGGACATCCTGCGGTCGGGGGTCGACGCCACGCTCGAGGTCCTCGATCCCGACGCACCGCTCGGCGACGACGGGCTGCCGCCACGGACCGGTTCGGACACCTGCCTGGCCCAGGAACAGGAGCCCGTCCGGCCGTTCGACCGGAGCGAACCGTTCGACACGGACGACCACCGACGCGACGGCGCCTTCGCGGTCCGTCTCGGCCTGGTCGAGGTCACGTCCCTCGGCCGACGCAGTGCGGAGCGGATCGTCGCGGAGCGCGAGGCGAACGGCCCGTTCCGGGACATGTCCGACCTGGCGCGGCGGGTGGGGCTGACCACGGCGCAGCTCGAGGCGCTCGCTGCGGCGGATGCGTTCGCGTCGTTCGACATCGACCGTCGCAGCGGCATGTGGTCGGCGGCGCAGGCCGCGGCGGAACGCCCGGACCAGCTCCCCGACACGCAGGTGGTCGTGCAGCCGCCGCTGTTCGGGCAGCTCACCGACGGTGACGCCTTGATCGCGGACATCTGGTCGACGGGGCTGTCACCGGACGACCACCCGATCCGGCACGTGCGGCCGGATCTCGCCCGGCGGCGCGTGCTCAGCGTCGCGGAGCTCATGACGGCCGAGACCGGGCGGCGGATCGAGGTCGGCGGGGTCGTGACGCATCGACAGCGTCCCGCCACGGCGTCCGGGATCACCTTCATGAACGTCGAGGACGAGACCGGCCTCGTGAACGTGATCTGCAGCGTCGGCGTGTGGACACGGTTCCGTCGGGTCGCCCGCGAGGCACCGGCGCTCGTCGTGCGGGGGATCCTCGAGCGGTCACCCGACGGTGTGGTGAACGTCGTCGCGGACCACATGGAACGGTTGCCGCTCGCGGTCCGGACGCGCTCCCGCGACTTCCACTGACCGGGCGGCGAGCAGGGGGAGGGGCGAGCCGGGCGGGGTCAGACCGCGGGGACCCGCACCGTCACCTCGAGGCCGCCGGACCGGACGTTGCGGAGGCTCGCCGTGCCTCCTGCGCGCTCGGCGATGGCGCGGACGATCGCGAGTCCGAGGCCCGAGCCGCCGGGCGAGGGATGCACGGACCGTCGGGCGGCGTCGGGGCGGGTGAAGCGGTCGAACGCGACGGGGACGAACGCGTCCGGGACGCCTGGCCCGTCGTCGGTGACCTGGAGCACGCCCTGCCCTGCCTCCGCACGCCAGGTGACGACGATGCCGCCCCCGGGTTCGAGCGCGGCGACGGCGTTGCCCGCGATGTTCGTGACGAGCTGCGCCATGCCACTCGTGTCGAGCCGGTAGCGCGGTTCGACGGTGCCGCCGCCGATGCCCGGCCCGGACCCCCCGACGGCGATCGGGGGTTCGAGCTCGAAGTCGACGGTGATGTCCTTGGCGCCCGCGATGAGCCGGACGCGGTCGACGGCGGACATGACCTCGTCGCCGAGGTCCGTCCAGCTCGTCGTGCGCGCCACCTCGTCGGCCTGGGCCTCGGTCTCCTCGACGCGGGACAGCGTGAGCAGGTCGTTCGCGAGCCGGGACAGCCGCGCGACGTTCTGCTTGGCGCGGTCGATGTGTCCCGCGAGCGCGTCGGCGTCGCCGGTGTCGAGCGACGCGAGGTCGAGCTGCGTCGTCAGGATCGCCAGCGGCGTCCGGAGTTCGTGGCTTGCGTCCGACACCATCTGCCGTTCCCGTTCCGTGGCCTGCCGGGTCCGGGCGAGGAACGCGTTGAGCGTCGTCGCGAGCGAGGACAGCTCGTCCTGCGCGGGACCGACGGGGAGCTCGGCCCGGTCGGTTGTGCCCCGGAGCCGTTCGGCCTCGCGGCGCATCTGGGCGACGGGCCGGAGCGCCACGGTCGCCAGGATCCACGACGCGATCCCGAACGCCACGAGGATCACGAGCCCGAGCACGCCGAGCGTCTCGGTGAGGTCGTCCACGACGATGCGCTCGGACTGCGCGTTGCGGGCGGCGACGACCGTCCACCGGCCGGCGTCGTTCGTGACGTGCTCGACGACGACGCGGTACTCGGAGCGGTCGACGGTGATCGACGAGGTCCGGGCGCTCGCGGTGGACAGGGATCGGATCTCGTGTTCGAAGCTCCGTGGCATGGTCGTCAACTCGAGCTGCCCGGTCGGCGACACGACGGCGACCAGCTGACCGTTGCCGGGACTCCCGAGGTCGGGCGAGCTGTCGACCTCGAGCGCGGCGATGTAGGGGTCCGCGTCGGCGACGAGCAGGGTCGTGGTGGCGCTCGCGACGACGGAGATCACCTGGAGCCGGACGACGACGACGAGCAGGACGATGACGATGGCCGCGATCGCGGTGCTGCCGATGGTGATCCGTGCGCGGAGCGACAGCAGACGGAGCGGCCGGAACACGGCGGGGAGGACCGGTTCAGGCCCCGACGCTGTCGAGGCGGTACCCGCGACCGCGCACGGTCGTGATGGCGACCGACGCGTCGTGCGCGGAGAGCTTCTTGCGGAGGTACGAGATGTACTGCTCGACGACGTTCGGGTCGACGTGCTGGCTGCCGTCCCAGACCTCCTCGAGGATCTTGGGCCGGTCCACCACGCTCCCGGCGGAGCGGGCGAGCAGCCGGAGGAGCGCGAACTCGGTCGGGCTCATCGCCACGCGTTGGCCCTGCACGACGACGCGTCGTGCCTCGGAGTCGATGGCGACGTCGGCGACCTCGATGGTCCGAGGTGCACCAGCCGCCTCGCGCCGGCCGAGGGCCCGCAGGCGCGCGGTGAGCTCGGCGAACGCGAACGGCTTCGTGAGGTAGTCGTCGGCACCGGAGTCGAGGCCGTACACGCGGTCGTCGACGGCGTCCCGCGCGGTGACGAGGAGGATCCGCATCGGGTCCTCGCGCTCGCGGATGCGGCGGCTCAGCTCGAAGCCGGACATGCCGGGCATCATGACGTCGACCACGGCGAGGTCGTACGCCTGCTCGCCGAGCGCGATGAGCGCCTCCACGCCGTTCTCGACGGCGGTGACCCGGTAGCCCTCGGCAGCGAGTCCCCGTTCGAGGAGCGCGCGCATCTCGTCGTCGTCCTCCACCACCAGCAGCCGCATGTCCTGACCTCCTCGGGCCATCGTGGCACTCCGCGCTGCGGGGCGTGCGGCGTTCCCCGTGGTGTCGCTGAATCTCGTCACAGCGTCGGTGCGGGCCGCCGCGCCGGTGGACGGCCGGGAGGCCCGATCCGCGTCCGCCACGTCCACTCCGCGCATCGTCGGACGACCGGTCCGCACATCCTCGGGCACACATCGCGCACGCAGCGTCCGCACGTTGCTACGCTGCGGCGACGACGTGCGCTCGGCGCCGTCGACGTCGCACCCCGGGGTGCGACGGGGGAGCAGGAGACGGGGGCCGTGGTGACGGGGGACGAAGCGTCGGTGGGGCCGACGGAGGACGAGCGTGTCGACGACCGGTTCGCCGGCGACCGACTCGTGGACGACGGGTGGGGGGAGGCCCTCCACCCGGCGGTGCGCCGATTACGACTCGAACTGCGTGCGGCGTGGCGGGTGATAACGGGGCTCCAGGACCTCGCGGCGCCGCACCGGGCGCGGGCGCTCGCGGACCTGCGGGCGGGCCTCCCGGACGTCGCGGGCCGAGCGGGGCGCGCCGACGCGGTCGCGGCGCTCGCGGAGATCCGGGCGGCGGCGCGCCATCGCACCGACCCGGTGGCCGACGCGGCCGTCGGGGACGCGTGGGACGAGCTCATCCGCACGACGCTCGCCGCGGCGACCGCGACGGCGACCTGCTCGGAGCGGTGCGCGGACCCGCTGCGCTGACCGGGCCGGCGCGTCGTCGGGTCAGGCCCCCTCGCCGAGGAGTTCCTCGCGCACGCGGCGGATGTCCTCGAGCAACGACCCGATGAGGATCCAGTGGTCCTCGTTCGGCCGGAGCACGACGACCGGGGCGGTCAGTGTCGGCGAGGCGGGATCCTCGGCGATCGGCCGCTGATCGGCAGCGGCGAAGGCCCGGACCTCGGCGGCGATCCGTGCGACCTCGGTGGCGATGCGGCCGATCGCGCGGTCCTCGACGAGGTCGGGCGCGACGTTGTCCCGGATCGCCCGGGTCATCCCGATCACGCGGGTGACGATCACGGCGAGGTGCCCGGCGATCTCCATGTCGCGCTCGAGGATCGTCCGGTGGCGCCCGCCGCGCGGGTTCATCGTCAGGCTCTCCCGCGCGGCGGCCAGCGCGGCGTCGGAGCGGGCCTGCGCCTGCCGCAGCGTCCGCGCGGTGACGAGGTCGGCCTCCCACCCGGTGCGGTCCCGGCCCTCGGTGAGTCCCACGGCGATGCGCTCGAACGCCGATGCGGTGTCCCGCGCGAGACGGGCGACCGCCAGGTGCGCGGGCTGGAGCAGCACGGGCGGCACGATGAGCGCGTTCACGGCGAGGGCGACGAGGGCGCCGATGACGGTCTCGATGATCCGGTCGACGGCGTAATGCGGCGTGGTCGCGCCGGTCGACAGGACGAGCATCGCGCTGATCGGGATCTGCGTCGACGAACCGGGCGTGAGCCGGAGCGTCCACGCCAGGAGGATCGCCAGGACGATCACGAGCAGCACGATCCACGTGTTGTCACCGAGCAGCAGGTGGAGCGCGGTGGCGAGCAGCACGCCGAGCACCACTCCGGCGCTGCGTTCCAGGCCGCGGACGAACGACTGGTTGACGCTCGGCTGCACGACGAGCAGCGCGGCGATCGCGGCGAAGATCGGGTACTCCGAGTCGAGCAGCGCCGTGCAGAGCACCCAGGCGGCGATCGTGGCGACCGCGGTCTTGACGACCTGCAGGAACGGCGTCCGCGTCGCCTGACGGAGACGCGCGACGGGGTTCACGGTCCGAGGCTACCGAGCGCCGCTCCCGGCGTATCGATGCGGGACACGGTTGACTGGGCGCGTGTGGCCCGACCATGATCGCGTGCTCCCCGAGGCGTTCGCCGGTTCGGGGACGACGGTGCTGTCCGCGCGCGCACACTCGGTCGAGCCGTCGGGCAACGGCTACCTGTACGGCTACGAGGTCGACACCGTCGACGCCGCCGGGGCACGGGCGACGGTGCTCACCTACGTCGACACGGGCGGCGGCCACGACCAGCACTCCGCCGTCGTGCTCGACGCCGTGACCGGCGACGCCGTGTCGGTGTGGGCCTACCCGAACGACCCGGGCCTCCCGGTGTTGCCGCACGTGACCTACCGGGACGCGGTGGCGGAGCTGTTGACCGCCGCGGGCATGCCGGTCACCGCACCGACGCTCACGGTCGCGGCGTACCGACCCGGCAAACGCGCGGTGGTCCGCGTCGACTCGCCCCAGGGCACGGTGTTCCTCAAGGTCGTGCGACCACACCGCGTCACCCCGATCGTCCGGACGCACGAGCAGTTCGTGGCGGCCGGACTCCCGGTGCCGCGCGTGCTGTCGTCCCGCGGTGACGGTCTGCTCGTGCTCGAGCGCGTCCGAGGCGTTCCCGCGGGCAGTCGCATCCTCGAGATCGCGGACGATCCCCGGTTCATCGCGTCGCTCGCCGCACTGACCGGCCGGATCGCCACGGTCCGGCTGACGCAGCAGGCGCGTGCGGACGCGATGGACCACGCGGACTGGCACCGGCGCACACTCGTGTCCGCGCTGCCGAGGGAGGCCGAGGAGATCGACCGGCTGTACGACGCGATCGGGCGGCGCTCGATCGGGTGGTCGACGTCCGACCGTCAGGTGGTGCACGGTGACCTGCACCTCGAGCAGATCTTCGTCGACGAGCATGAGCCGTGGCGGATCTCCGGCCTGCTCGACATCGACACCGCCGGGTGGGGGCACCCGGTCCGGGACGTCGGCGCCGTCGTCGCACACCTCGTCGTCACGGGCCTCTGGCACCGGTCGCGCGGGGACGCCGACCGGGGCGCCGCCGCCGAACGGCTCGCCGACGCGATCGCGCGGGACTGGGTGCGACGCAACCCGGACGGCGCCGAGCGCATCGGACCCGCCATCGGCTCGCAACTCCTCGCCCATGCCGGTGGCCAGGCGACGACCGGATCGGCGAACGGGATCGCGACGGCGGAGCAGCTCCTCGCCGCGACCCGTGCCGCGCTCGCCGCACCGGCGGCGACGCTGCCCGCCCCGGCGCCCGGTCTGCGGCCACGGTCCGCACCCGGTCGCGGGTCCTGAGGCGGGGTCTCCCGGGCGTCCCACATGGTGCGGGGGAGGCGCGGTGCACTAGACTGGATGCGCACGCGCCGTGCGCCGCACGCCGTCCCGATTCCGGGGGCGGCCCACCCGGTTCCGGGGGCGGTCACGTGTCCCGGCCCCCCGGAGTCGGGACGCGACGGCGGTGACCCGACATCCGTGCGGCGTCGCGAGCGTGTGACAGTTCATGGAGGGGCACCCACCCGGTCTCCTGATCGGTACCGGCCCGGCGCGTCGAACAGGCTCGCCCCGGGCCACGTCCGGTCGTGTCGCACGGGTGTCCGGAACGACGGCCGCGCGCGGTCCGTCACGAGACGTACCGGCGGACACCGTCGGGGACTCCCGTCGATCGGGAGACAGGAGGAGCGTTGGCTCGATCAGGCATCAGGCGAGCGGCCGGCGGCGTGCGGTCCGCACCCCGTCGCACGCGACCCGTCGACAACGAGGGGCTCATCCCCGTGCTCGCCCGCGCCGTGCGCGAGGTCGAGGCGGCGGCCCAGCGTGGGGCGCTCCGCCCCTCGAACCGCACGAAGTTCCAGGCCGTCGCGCAGCTCATGCGCGAGGAGCGCGCCCGCGTCAAGGCGGACGCCGACCTGACCGACGCGCAGCGCGCCGAACAGCTCAAGCGGCTCGACGGCGTCGCCACCATCCTCGCCAAGACCGCGGCCCGCGACACGAGCGTCATCCAGCTCCTCGCCGAGGACGCCCCCGTCTCCGAGTCGACGCGGACCGTCAAGCGGGACATGATGATCGCCGCGGGCATGGAGCTCGCGCCCGAGGAGCTCGTCATCGCCGCCGAGCCGACCTCGCCGGTCGAGGCCCCGGAGCGGGCCGTCGTGCCGCAGCAGGTCGTCGCCCGGCAGCTGGCGAACCCGTTCCTCCCGCCGGACTTCTCGCTCGCCGAGGCCCCCGTCGCGCACCCGCGGCGCCTCGCGAACTGGGAGCTGTTCGGCCCGCTGTTCAAGTCGTTCGAGTACGGCGCGGGCGGGGGTGTGGCGTCGATGCCGCTCCCGGAGCCCACGACCCTCCGGACCCCCGCGGGTGCCGAGCTCATGAAGCACCAGGCGGAGCTGGTCGCGTCGGCGGCGCAGGGGCACCGCACGTTCCTGCTCGCCGACGAGCCGGGCCTCGGCAAGACGGCGCAGTCGCTCCTCGCCGCGGACGCCGCGAACGCGTTCCCGCTCCTCGTCGTGGTCCCGAACGTCGTCAAGACGAACTGGATGCGCGAGGCCCAGCGGTGGGTGCCGAACCGATCCGTCACGGTGCTGCACGGGGACGGCGAGGACATGGACGGCTTCGCCGACGTCATCGTCGTCAACTACGAGATCCTCGACCGCCACGTGGGCTGGCTCGGCGCGCTCGGGTTCCGGGGCATGGTGGTCGACGAGGCGCACTTCATCAAGAACAAGGAGTCCCAGCGCTCCCGGTTCGTGCTGCAGCTCGCCGAGCGCATCCGCGAGCGCATGGCCCGGCCGCTCCTCATGGCGCTCACCGGCACCCCGCTCATCAACAGCGTCGAGGACTTCCGGACGATCTGGCAGTTCCTCGGCTGGATCGACGACAAGAAGCCCCGCGCCGAACTCATGAACGCCCTCGAGGACATCGGGCTGACCCCGGCCGAGCCCGGCTTCTTCGTGGAGGCCCGTCGCGCCGTCATCGAGATGGGGATCGTCCGACGCCGCAAGGTCGACGTCGCGGCGGACATCCCCGCGCGCCGGATCGCGGACATCCCCGTCGAACTCGACGACGAGGTCGGCCGGTCGATCCGCGACGCCGAGCGCGAGCTGACCGCGAAGCTCGTCGCCCGCTACCACCAGGCGCTCGCCGCCCGCACCGGCCAGGCCCCGGTCGAGGGCATCGACCACAAGCTCGTCCGCCAGGTCGCGCGGTGGGAGCTCGAGGACCAGGACGCCACGACGACCGGCGAGAACGTGTTCTCGATGGTCCGGCGCATCGGTCGTGCCAAGGCCCAGCTCGCGGCGGACTACGCGGCGCAGCTCGCGTCGAACGTCGGCAAGGTCGTGTTCTTCGCCAAGCACCTCGACGTCATGGACCAGGCGGAAGAGGTCTTCGCGCGCCGTGGCCTGCGGACCGCGACCGTCCGCGGCGAGCAGTCGACGGCGCAGCGCACGGCCGAGATCGACGCCTTCGTCAACGACCCGGACGTGGCGGTGATCGTCTGCTCGCTCACCGCGGCCGGCGTCGGCCTCAACCTGCAGGTCGCGTCGAACGTCGTCCTCGCGGAGCTGTCGTGGACGAGCGCCGAGCAGACGCAGGCGATCGACCGCGTGCACCGCATCGGACAAGAGGAGCCCGTCACGGCGTGGCGGATCATCGCGGCCCAGACGATCGACACGAAGATCGCCGAGCTCATCGACAGCAAGGCGGGGCTCGCCGCGCGGGCGCTCGACGGCTCGGACGAGGAGCTCGTCGACTCGGGCGACATCCAGCTCGACGCGATGGCGGCCATGCTCACGGACGCGCTCGAGGGGCGCTGACCCCGTCGCCGGACGCCCGCGGTCGACGCGCCCGGCGCGCGAACGGCCCCGGAGACCACTGGTCTCCGGGGCCGTTCCCGTGGGGATGGATCAGGTCGCGCGTCCCCGCGGCGTCCGCGTCCACGCGCGGCCGCCGACGAGGGCGGTGCTCAGATGCGGGACTGCACCTCGGCCAGCGAGGGGTTCGTCGCCGTCGAGCCGTCCGGGAACACGAGGGTCGGGACGGTCTGGTTCCCGCCGTTCACCGCGGCCACGAGCTCTGCCGTGCCGGGGGTCTCCTCGATGTTGACCTCGGTGTACGTGACACCGGCGCGGTCCATCTGGGTCTTCAGTCGCTTGCAGTAGCCGCACCAGCCGGTCGTGAACATCGTGACGGTGCCGGCGGCGGGGACGAACGCGTCCTTCGAGATCGTGTCACTCATGATGCCGACGGTAACCGGCGTGCCTGCGCGGGTATTCCTGCCGGACGCCGCCCCGGCCCTCCCGGCCGGCCCACCGGACAGCAGGACCGGTTGACACACCTATCCGACATAGGTAGGTTGCGTCCATGGAACCACTCCAGCGCGTCACCGCACCGACGCTCGACGTCCTCCAGGCCCTGCTCGCCCAGGAGGAGCCACTCTGGGGCCTCGTGCTCATCAAGACCACGGGGCGCCCGTCCGGCACGGTCTACCCGATCCTCGAGCGGCTCGAGCGCCAGGGCTGGATCACCGGGTCATGGGATGACGACCCCGACCGATCCGGTCCGCGTCGCCGCCGCTACGCGTTCACGGGGGAGGGCCGGGTCGCCGCCCGCGACCTCGTCGCGTCCGCCGACGAGCACCGGGCACGCGCCGCCGCGCGACCGTCACGGCGCACCGCGCCCGGCCGGACGGTGACCCCGTGATCGGCCCCCGATCGTCGGCGGCTCGACACGGCGCCGAGGGCGCGTCGACCGCGCCGCACCCGCTCGCGCGAGCGGTCGTCGACCTCGCCGTCGCACTCTCGCCCGCCGACGACCGACCGGTCCGCATGGAGCAGTGGCACGCGGACCTCCGCGACGCCGCCGACCTCGACCTGCCCCGCGCCGGCCTGGCGTTCGGGGCGCTCACCACGGCGCTGTTCCACCGCCGCGCCGTCCACCGATCGACCTGGGGGGAATCCATGTCCGCACTGTCGGGGCGCGCCGCGCCGCGCACCATCCGCACGTCCTCGGCGCTCGTCGCCTTCGCCATCTGCTCGATGCTCGTCGGAGCCGGGCTGTCCGCCATGGGATCGCGCTACGACGGATCGGACTGGATCCGGGTCCTCACGGTCGTCGTCGTGGCCCTCCTCGTCGTCGTCCCGGCGCTCGCGGCCATCGGTGCCCTGCTGCTGACGGACGCGTCGACCCGCGGCCGCCAGCTCGCCGGTGTCGGGTTCGTCGTGCTCGGCGCGGCCGGACTCGCGGCCCTCGTCCTGACGTCGACGCCCGGACCCGCGTGGGCGTGGCTCGGTGGGTCGGCGGTCGCCGTGGCGGCCGGCCGCCTCGTGCTCCGCTCCAGGTCCGCGACGGACTGGTGGCTCCTCGGCATGCCCGTGATCGCGACGGCGCTCGGTTGGCCGTTGACCGAGGTCTGGAGCCTCGCGACCGTCGTGCCCTACACGGCGCTGTTCCTCGTCATGCTCCTGGCCTATGTCGTCCCCTTCCTCGGGAGCATCGCGGCGGCCGTCCTCGCCGGGCGTCTCGACGACGCTCGGGCCACCGGCGGCGGGCTGGTAGACAAGGACGTGTGAGCGACACGCACCTCGAGATCGAACGCACCTACGACCTGGCCCCGGAGGCCGAGTTGCCGGACCTGATCGGGGTCGGCGGGATCCTCCGCACCGAGCGGCAGGAGCCGTTCGAGCTCGACGCCACGTACTGGGACACCGAGCGCTTCGACCTGGTGGCCGCACACGTGACGGTCCGCCGCCGCACGGGAGGCCCCGACGCCGGCTGGCACATCAAACGCGCGGCCTCGGACACGGTCCGGCACGAACAGCACTTCCCGCTCACCGAGGACACCGACACCGTGCCCGACGCGGTGCTCGCGGCGCTGTTCGCCGAGCGCCGGGGGCGGGCGCTGCGCCCCGTGGTGCGGATCCGGACGGAACGGGCCGTGACGCGCCTCCTGGACGAGGACGGCGACCAGGTCGCCGAGCTCGCGGACGACCACGTCAGCGCCTTCCGGCTCGACCCCGACGCGCCGACCGGGCCGCGGACGTGGCGCGAGGTCGAGGTCGAGGCGGTCGAGGGCGTCGACGAGCAGGTGGCGCAGACGCTGTTCGACGGCCTCGACGCGCGGTTCGCCGAGCGTGGTGCGCAGCCGGCGGCCGTCTCCTCGAAGCTCGCCCGTGGCCTCGCGGGCGTCGACGCCCCGCGCCTCCGCACCACGGACAAGCCGGCCAAGGGCTCCGCCGCGCGCGTCCTCCGCAAGCGCGTCGCGCGACTGCGCTCGTCGCTCGCCCGCCGGGAGGCCCGGCTCCGGTCCGGCGACACCGCCGACCTCCGCGGACTGGCCACCACGTCGCTCGGCCTGGCGGCGGTGCTCGGCGCCTACCGCGCCGCCTTCGCCGACGCGGACCTCACCGACCGCGCGGTGGCCGCCGCGGAGACGCTCGCCGACGTCGTGAGCCGTGCGGCGTCGGCCGAGTACCTCGTCGGCGACCTCCACCGGGCCGGGACGCCGGCGCAGGACGCACTCGTCGACACCCTGGCGCGCGAACGGCTCCTCGCGGCGACCCGTGAGCGTCGCGACGAGGCGGTGCGCGACACCCTCCGGTTCCTGCACACGCCGGAGTACCTCGACCTGCTCGACCTGCTCGACGACGCCGTGGAGCGACCCGAGCCGACCGCCTGGGCGCTCCGGACCCCGAAGCGGGTGGCTCAGGACGTCACGGCCGCCGAGAAGCCCGTCGTGCGCGAGCTCGTGCGCGCCGCGGTCGGTGACGACCCGGCGGACGAGACCGGCGACCGCGAGGCGACCGAACGCGCGTGGCTGGCCACGATGCGGATGCGGATCGCGATGGACGTCCTCGGGGACGAGGCCTTCCCGCACGCACTCGGCCGCCGGATCACCGTCGCGGCGGACGTCCTCACCGAGCGGGCGCAGTCCCTGCACGCGCTCGAGGAGCTCCGACACGTCGCCGGCATCGCGACGCGCGCGGGGGAGGACACGTTCGGCTACGGCGTGCTCGCGGGCGACCGCGTGCGTCGTGCCGAGGAGTCCTACGACGACGCGGTGCAGGCCCTCTCGCGCGTCTGACCCAGCCCGTCACCCTCTCCCGCGAGATCGCAGTCGTTGCCGCTCAGGACGCTCCCGGAACGGCAACGACTGCGATCTCGGGGGTCGGGGATCGCGCTGTCAGGACCGCGGTTCGGCCTCGGCGAGACCGAGCACGTCGAGCAGCCACGCCAGCTCGAAGGCCCGCTCGCGCCAGGAGTCGTAGCGCCCGCTCACCCCGCCGTGTCCCGCCGCCATCTCGGTCTTGAGCAGCACCGGCGCACCGACCTCGCGCAGGCGCGCCGTCCACTTGGCGGGCTCGACGTACAGCACCCGGGTGTCGTTGATCGACGTGACCGCCAGGATCCGCGGGTAGGTGACGTCGTCGCGGACGTTCTCGTACGGCGTGTACTCGCTCATGTACCGGTAGACCTCGGAGTCGTGCAGGGGATCGCCCCACTCGTCCCACTCGATCACCGTGAGCGGCAGGTCCGGGTCGAGGATGCTCGTCAGCGCGTCGACGAACGGGACCGCCGCCAGGATCCCCGCGAACCGGTCCGGTGCGATGTTCGCGACGGCGCCCATGAGCAGCCCGCCGGCGCTGCCGCCTTCGGCGACGACGCGGTCCGGCGTGGTGCGGCCGGTCGCGATCAGGTGGTCGGCGACCGCCACGAAGTCGGTGAACGTGTTCTTCTTGGTCAGGGTCTTGCCCTGCTCGTACCAGTGCCGGCCCATCTCGCCGCCCCCGCGGACGTGCGCGACCGCGAACACGACGCCGCGGTCGAGCAGCGACAGCCGCATGACGCTGAAACCGGGGTCGATGCTGTGCTCGTACGAGCCGTAGCCGTACAGGTGGACGGGAGCGGGCCTCCCGGCCGGCACCGCGTCGCGGCGCCACACGAGCGAGACGGGCACGCGCGTGCCGTCCGGTGCGGTCGCCCACTGGCGTTCCTGCACGTAGTCCTCGGAGCGGTAGCCGCCGAGCACCGGCTGGCGCTTCCGCACCGTGATCGCGCCCGACGCGAGGTCGAGGTCGCCGACCGTCGACGGGGTCACGAACGACGTGAACGTCAGGCGCAGGGTGGGCTGGTCCCACTCGGGGTTGCCGCCGAAGCCCGCCGAGAACAGCTCCTCGTCGAACGGGACCTCGTGCGCGTCGCCGTACCCGTCGCCCTCGATCGGTACGATCGCAACGCGGGGGAGCGCCTCGGACCGGTACTCGACCGCGAGGTGGTGGGCGAACGCGTCCACCGACTCGATGCGGCGCTCCGGGTCGTGCGCGATGACCACGCGGCGGTCGCTCGTCGACGTCGGGTCGTCCGCGGGCACGTCGACGAGCTCGAAGTTCTCGGCGCCGTCGTTGTGCAGGACGAGCAGCCGGTCGCTCCCGCCGACGACCGCGTGCTCGACGTCGTACTCGACGCCCTCGCGACGCGGCCAGACGACGTGGAACTCGCCCGTCGGGTCCGCCGCGTCGAGCAGGTGGACCTCGGACGTGATCTTCGACCCGAGCTCGATCACGATGTACTGCGACGACCGGGTGACGCCGACGCCGACCCAGTAGCGGTCGTCGGGCTCCTGGAACACGGCGACGTCCTCGCCGGTCCCGCCGACCTCGTGCCGCCAGATGGTGTCCGGACGCCACGACTCGTCGACGGTGGGGTAGAACACGTACCGGCCCGACGGGTCGAACGCGGCACCGGCCCCCGTGCCCTGGATGACGTCCGGCAGGTCCTCACCGCTCGTGAGGTCGCGCACGTGCAGCGTGTACCGCTCGTCGCCGGCCGTGTCGATGCCGTAGACCAGGCGCTCGCCGTCGTCGCTGACGTCGTACGTGCCGAGCGCGAAGAAGTCGTGCCCCGCGGCGAGCAGGTTGCCGTCGAGCACCACCTGCTCGCCCGGCACCTCGGCGCCCGCCTCGACCTCGGGCGGGGTCCAGTCGTCCTCGTCGGTGATCGGCGCGCGGCAGTGGACGCCGTACTGGCTGCCCTCGCTCGTGCGCGTGAAGTACCAGAACCGGCCCATCCGCACCGGCACGCTGAGGTCGGTCTCCTGCACCCGGGCACGGATCTCGTCGAACAGCCGGTCGCGCAGCGGGGCGAGGTGCGCGGTCGCCGCGTCGGTGTACGCGTTCTCGGCTTCGAGGTACGCGAGCGTCTCCGGGGACTCCTTGTCACGGAGCCACTCGTAGTCGTCCACGAACCGGACCCCGTGGTGGGTCCGGGTGACCGGGTGCTTCGCGGCGATGGGAGGGGTGGTCGAGGACGCGTCGGAGCTCACCGGCCCAGCCTAGGACGCGCTCCGGCGGTGCACCTGGACGGTCCGGGAGGCCCGGTGCCGGTGACCGGGACCGCATCCGCCGGTCGGTAGCGTGGTCCGCATGAGCAAACGATCCTTCGTCATCACCGGTGCCCACGTCGTCCCCGTCGTCGGGGACGAGTTCGACGGCGGCGCGGTCGTCGTCGAGGACGGACGCATCACCGCGGCGGGCCCGGACGTCGCCGTGCCCGAGGGGCTACCGGTCGTCGACGCGGCGGGCACGTGGCTCGTGCCGGGCTTCGTCGAGGCGCACGGCCACGTCGGCATCCACGAGGAGGCCAACGGCGTCGCGGGCAACGACACGAACGAGATGACCGGCCCGAACATGGCCGCCGTCCGCGCGATCGACGCGATCGACATCGACGACGAGGGCTTCCGGGACGCGCTGTCCGGCGGCGTCACCGCGATCGTGGTCAAGCCCGGCTCGGGCAACCCCATCGGTGGCCAGACCGTCGCGATCAAGAGCTGGGGCGGCCGGACGATCGACGAGCAGCTCATCTCGGACAGTGTCAGCGTCAAGAGCGCGCTCGGCGAGAACCCGAAGCGCGTCTACGGGGCGAAGGACCAGACGCCGTCGACCCGCCTCGGGGTCGCGAAGGTGATCCGCGAGGCCTTCGTCGCCGCCGACCACTACCGCACCGCCCGTGCGGCCGCCGCGGGGAAGGGCGAGCCGTTCGAACGCGACCTCACCAAGGAGACGCTCGCGCGCGTCCTCGACGGGGAGCTCGCCTGGGACCAGCACACGCACCGCCACGACGACATCGCCACCGCGATCCGCCTGTCCGAGGAGTTCGGTTACCGGCTCGTCGTCAACCACGGCACCGAGGGGCACAAGCTCGCGGGTCTCCTCGCCGAGAAGGACATCCCCGTCGTGTACGGCCCGCTGTTCACGAGTCGCTCGAAGGTGGAGCTCCGGGACCGCGCGATCACGAACCTCGCCGAGATCGCGGCGGCCGGGGTCCGGGTCGCGATCACGACGGACGCGCCCGTCGTGCCGATCAACATGCTCGTGCTGCAGGCGACGATGGCGGTCAAGGAGGGCCTGCCCCGGCAGACGGCGCTCGAGGCGCTGACGACGAACCCGGCGACGTTCCTCGGCTTCGGCGACCGCGTGGGTCAGATCACACCCGGCTACGACGCCGACCTCGTGCTCTGGTCCGGCGACCCGCTCGACGCGACCTCGCGTGCGCTCCGCGTCTTCATCGACGGCGCCGAGGTCTACACGTGGGACGCGGAGGCGCACCGCGGGGTGACCGTGCCGCGGTTCTGACTCCCGGCCGCCCGCCGTGGCGCCGGTCGGGAGGCCCGGATCGCGACCGCCCTGCCGGGCGCGGCTCGGGCCTCCCGGCCGTCCGCCGGGTCACGGCCTCCGGCGCCTACGCGGTGCGGTCGAGCAGGAACGTGTTCATCGCGGCGGTGAGCTCGAGGTCCATGTCGCGCACGTCGCCGTTGACGGAACGGATCGGGGCAGCGAGCCGGGAGCTCGACACGAGCCACAGTGCGTCGGCGGCACGGAGGTCGTCGAGCGTCACGAGCTCGTACGAGGTCGCGATCCCGCGGTCCTCGGCGAAGGCGAAGACGTCCGCCTGCGTCGTCCCCGCGAGGATGCCGATGTCGGTCCGGGGCGTGACGAGGTCGTCGCCGCGTCGGAGCAGGAGCGTCGAGCGCGGGCCCTCGAGGACGTAGCCGTCGGTCGAGACGAACAGGGCGTCGTCGGCCCCGCGACGAGCCGCCTCACGCAGGGCGGCCATGTTCACGGCGTACGACAGGGTCTTGGCGCCCTGGAGCAGCCAGGGACTCGTGCGGGCGACGTCGTGGCGGTACCCGCGGTCGAGCGTGACGACGGCGATGCCCTGCTCGCGGGGCATGGTGTACTCCTCGGCCGGGGCCGCGTACACGTAGCCCGTCGGTCGGCCGTCGCCCTCGACGCCGCGGGACATCACGGTCTTGCAGTAGGCCTCGCGGACCGGATCGAGCTCCGCGACGACGGCCTCGACCGCGCGGCGCCAGACGTCGAGGTCGGGTGCGGGCAGGTCGAGCATCGCGGCCGAGCGGGCGAGACGGTCGAGGTGTGCCTCGAGTGCCTGCGGTCGACCGTCCGTGACGTTGAGGGTCTCGAACACGCCGTCACCGCGGACCAAGCCGAGGTCGAGCACCTGGACGTGCGGCTCGATCGGACCCTCGAAGGTGAACGCGTCGGCGCCGGGGTCGTGCGCCTCGGCGTGCTGGGAGGGACGGTTCAGGATCGCGAGGACGGTTTCGGTCATGCGGTCAGTCAAGCGCATCCGCTGCCGGTCCCCGGGCCTGGCCGGCGGGTGTCAGCGGACGCGTCGGACCGGGTCAGCGGCCCTCGGGGATCGCGCCCATGAGCTTCCAGACCGCGCTCGACAGCTCCGGGTGCGCGAGCGCGATGCGCCGGAGGCGGTGGTACTCCTCGCCGTGCGCCGTACCCGAGCCCGACGACGGGTGCTGGGTGCGTCCGCCGGCACGGTGCTCGATGCGGGAGTCGACCTCGATGGCCTCGGCGCGGAGGATGAGCACGACCTGCTCGTCGACCGTCGGGATCAGGTGCATGAACTCCCACGGGTCGTCACCCTGGCGACAGCGGTGTTCGACGATGACGGCGATCTCCTCCGCCGCCTCGGCACGGAGCACCTCGAGGCTCCGCCCCGCGTTCCGGGACTCAGCCACGGTGTGCCCGTACCTGCGCTGCCATGGAGCGAGCCTACGCCACGCCTTCGGGGACATCGACGCCGCGCTCCCCGGCGTGCTCGGGCAGACTCGGAGCGTGCCGCACGTCGCGTCGAAGGACCAGCACCCGCGGGTGTGTGTCGTCTACCTGCTCCGATCCGGGCCCGCCGGGGTCGAGGTCCTGCTCGGACGGAAGCGGCGGGGGCTCGGGGTCGGACGGCTCGTCGGCCCCGGCGGCAAGCTCGAGCCCGGCGAGGACGCCCGCTCGGCCGCGGTGCGTGAGGTCGCGGAGGAGGTCGGGCTCGAGGTCCGTGCCGAGGACCTCGAGCCGCGGGGGACGCTCGACTACCGGTTCCCGTTCCGGCCGTCGTGGAGTCAGGTCTCGGACGTGTTCGTCGCCGAGCGGTGGGACGGCGAGCCGCGCGGTGGCGACGAGCTCGAACCGGGCTGGGTCCCCGTCGACGCCGTGCCCTACGACGCCATGTGGGACGACGCCCGCTACTGGCTGCCGGGGGTCCTGCGCGGCGGGAGCGTCCGTGCGCGGTTCACCTTCGGCGAGGACTGTGCCACCGTGTCCGGGTTCACCGGGTCCGGCGTCCGTGCGGCGGTCGACTGATCGCGACGGCGCCGGTGCGGGGTGCGGCGGTGCCCTCGAGGCCCTCGAGCCCGCCAGTGAAGACGTCGCCCGTCATCCGGGCGTCCTGGAACCCCGCGTCGTGGTGGTCGTCACCGTCGCCTCGGCCGGGGCGGATGGTGCTCAGCGTGCCCGTCTCGGTCGACTGGAGTCCGTGCCGCGCGAGTTCCTCGTCGCGCTGCTGGCCCAGGAAATCGCGGTTCGCGGCCTGCGCGTCCCCGAACATCGTCGTGCGACCGGTGACGATCATCCGGATGCGGCGGTGCTCCCACCACATCTTGCCGACGACCATGAGCACGATCCCGGCCGCGGCGTAGGAGGCCATCGTGACCAGCCCGCGCTCGTACGAGGGTCCGACCCCGTACACCGTGTGCTTGATCATCTCGACCATGCTCGAGCCCACCACGACGTGGTTCAGCCAGGCGAACGGCTCCGGCATGAACCACTTCGGGTAGGCACCGCCCGACGACGGCATCGACAGGAAGACGAAACAGATCATGGCGGGTGCGGCGATGAACCGCCCGGCGAAGTAGCTCAGGCCGTTCACGGTCAGTCCGATGGCGACGATCCAGCCCCAGGCGATGAGCACGAGCGCGGCGAAGTGTCCGTGGATGGCGCCGACGACCGGGCCGGCCAGGGTGTTCGTGATGAGGGAGATGACGATCCCGCCCACCACGATGACCGCGACGCGCGTGCGGTGGCGCAGCGGGCCGCCCATGATGCCGATGAACATCGCCACCATGTACCCGCCGATGCACCACGCGAGCATGACGTACATGGCGACGGTGCCGTACTCGTCCCAGCGTGGCAACGGGGCGAGTTCGGTGATCGTCGGTGCCGGACCCCCGCCGGCCGTGATCACCGACGACAGGGTCGCGGGGACGAGGCTCGCCACCTGGAACTGGTGCGCGCTCGCCTTGAACACCGTGTTCGACGACGGGTCGTAGGCGACCGCCATGAGTCCGCTCACCACGTCGTGCTTCGCGCGGGTGAGCGAGTCGACCGTGTGGAACACGTACTCGCCGGGCAGGGCCTTGTGCACGGCCGCGACGAGTGCCGGGTCCGACCCGACCAGCGCGATCGGGACGTCGTGCGGATGGGGTGCGTGGAACGCCGCGATGTAGCACAGGCAGAACCCGACGATGAAGAACAGGGGCATCCAGAGCTGCAGGCCGATGAGTTGCAGCGAGGGGTGGAGGGTTCCGTACCAGCGGCGGTAGCGACTGATGTGCTGGGGCTCGGGCGCACGGGTCACGGTCCGTCCCCGCCCGGCGATGCGGGTACCCCGACGCGGCGACGATCCCCGGGTCGCCGGCCTCGTGGTGCGGGCCGTCGGTGTGCTGCGGTGCACTCCGGCACGGTCCGGGACGTCGTTGTTGCGCGGTGTGCTCACGCGGGCTGGGCCACCTCTCTGGGCTTCGGACGAAGGCTTCCAGGGTACGCCGCCGCCGCTTCGAGCCCACATGGCCGGGAGGTGCGGGCCGCGCGGTCAGGACCGGCTGCGGCCCGCCTGGGACGAGTCCATCGCGAGCTCCTCGGCGTCCAGGCTGATGAGGACGCGGCGCATGACCTCTTCGTCCAGGGCGCCGTGCTCGCGCTCGCGGAGCACGACCTCGCGCCGGCGGGCGAGGAGCTCGCGCCGGACCGCCTGGACCTCGGCGGCGGTGAGCCGGGACGGGGCCTCGCGGGCGTCGAGGCGCTCGTCCTCGGCGTCGTGCTGGAAGTCCTCGGCCTGTCGCTCCAAGCGCCGCCGCAGCCGGCCCACGGTCGCGTCCACGGCCTCCCGTCCGTACCGCTCCGCCCAGACGTCGTGCCGCTCGCGGATCAGGTCGATCGCCGCCTCGGTCGTGCGGTGGGACAACAGGAGCTCGGCCGCGGTGTCGCGCTCGTGCTCGCCCGGGTCGTGGACGTGCAGACGGCGGATGACGATCGGCAGGGTGAGCCCCTGCAGCAGGAGGGTCCCCACGGTGACGACGAACGCGATGAGGAAGATGGTGTCCTGCGCGGGGATGTGCGTCGGCGAGGACACGACGGCGACGGCGGCGGCCAGGGTGACCACGCCGCGCATCCCCGTCCACGAGATCACCGTGAGCTCCTGCCAGGTCATCCGTGGTTCGGCCGCGCCGCGGAGCCACCGGAGGCGCGGCCTGCCCCGGGTCGCGCGGACGACGAGCGGTCGGAGCCAGCGCCCGTTCACGCGGCGCCGCCAGTACGACAGGAACACGAACGCGGGACGGACGAGCACGACGACGCCGAGCACCACGAAGGCCACCCCGACGCTCTCGAGCAGGCTGCGGTGGCTGGCGAGCGTCTCGTGCACGACCGTGTTGAGCTGCAGCCCGATGAGCGCGAACACGAAGCCCTCGAGGATGACGTCGGCGCTCGTCCACAGTGGGCGCTCCTGGAGACGGGTCTCGTAGCCCTCCTTCGGCGAGTTGTACCCGATGTACAGGCCGGCCGTGACGACCGCGATCACGCCTGAGCCGCCGAGTTCCTCGGCGAGGACGTAGGCCACGAACGGGAGCAGGATGCTCATGATGGTCGCGATCACCGGGTCGCCCAGCCGCATCCGGAGCCAGTGCACGAGCACGCCGAGGACCCCGCCGACCAGGAGTCCCACGACGATCGCCAGGGCGAAGATCCCGGCGTCCTCCCACAGGGTCAGCGACTCGCCCGCGATGATGAGCGTGAAGACGCGGACGAGGGTCAGGGACGCCGCGTCGTTGATGAGGCTCTCGCCCGACAGCACGGTCATCACGCGGCGGGGGAGCCCGAGCTTCCGGCCGATCGCCGCGGCCGACACAGCGTCGGGCGGGGCGACGATCGCGCCGACGAGGATCGCGGCGGGCAGGGTCATGTCCGGTACGAGCAGGTAGGCGACGGCGCCGACGACGATCGCGGTCACGATCACGAGCACGATCCCGAGCCGACGGATCTGCCGGAGCGACTGCCGGAAGCTCTGCCACGTCACGTCGAGCGCCGCGGAGTACAGCAGCGGCGGCAGCACCACGGTGAGGATGACGTCGGAGTCGATCTCGATGTGCGGCAGCCCGGGGACGAACGAGGCGGCGAGCGCGGCGGCGGTGACGAGGAGCGGCGCGGGCAGGCCCTTGGCGCGGGCCAACGCGGTGAGCGCGAGGGACACCACGAGGACCACGAGCAGTTCGGCGATGTCCATCGGGCGGGAGTCCTCTCGTCGTCGGCCTGTCCATCTTCTCAGAGACCGCCTGGTGCGGGCTGGACGGGCCCTGAGCGCGACGACAGCGGACGAGGACGGGCGGTGCTCGCCCACCGAGTGGACGCCGGTGGACGGGGGATGGACATCAGGTTGCCCCGCGGTGCCCGGAACTGGGAGACTCGTCGGCGGTGGATCTCACACTCATAGTCGTCCTGGTCATCGCGTTGGCCCTCTTCTTCGACTTCACGAACGGTTTTCACGACACCGCCAACGCGATGGCGACCCCGATCGCGACCGGCGCGATGAAGCCGACGGTCGCGGTGTCCGTCGCGGCGGTGCTCAACCTCGTCGGGGCGTTCCTCAGCACCGAGGTGGCGACATCGATCTCGCACGGCCTCATCAACGAGGGGCCGGGTGGCGTCGCGATCACCCCGGCGATGATCTTCGCGGGGCTCATCGGTGCCGTGACCTGGAACATGATCACCTGGCTCCGCGGCCTGCCGTCCTCGTCCAGCCACGCGCTGTTCGGTGGCCTCATCGGCGCGGCCATCGTCGGCGCGGGCTTCGGCTCGGTGAACTACGCCTCGCTCCTCACGGTGGTGATCATCCCGGCCGTCCTCTCGCCGGTCATCGCATCGGTGGTCGCGTTCCTGGCGACCCGCATCGCCTACACGGTCACGCGGCGCAAGGGCGCGCCGAACGAACGCGGCGGCTTCCGCATCGGGCAGATCTTCACCTCGTCCATGGTGTCGCTCGCCCACGGCACGAACGACGCCCAGAAGACCATGGGCGTCATCACGCTCACGCTCATCGCGGGCGGGTTCCAGCGCAGCGGGTCGGGCCCGGAACTCTGGGTGATCGTGGCCTGCGCCATGGCGATCGCGCTCGGCACGTACACGGGCGGTTGGCGCATCATCCGGACGCTCGGCAGCGGGCTCACGGACATCCGCGCGACGCAGGGCTTCGCCGCCGAGGCCTCGACCGCCGCGACGATCCTCGCGTCGAGCCACGTGGGCTTCGCCCTGTCGACGACGCAGGTGTCGTCGGGATCGATCATCGGTGCGGGGCTCGGTCGCCGCGGGTCGAAGATCCAGTGGTCGACGGCGGGCAAGATCGTCATCGCGTGGTTCATCACGTTGCCCGCCTCGGCAGCCGTCGGCGCGGTGGCGTCGGCGATCGCCCGCATCGGCACGGCCGGGCTCGTCGTCGACGCCGTGCTCGGGGCCGTGATCATCGCCGGGCTGTTCCTGTGGTCGCGGCGGAACCCGGTCGAGCAGGCCGCGGCGATCGAGGTCGACGTCGCCGCGAACTCGGTCCTCACGCGCAAGCAGCGCCGCGACCTGCAGCGCCGGAAGCGTGCGGAGGAGGTCGCGGCCCGCCGGGTGGCGTTGAGCCGCGAGAAGACCCTGCGCCGGATGGCCGCACGGAGAGGAGGCCGTCGATGATCGACTGGGGAGGCTTCTTGCTCGTCGTGCTCGTCGCGCTGATCTCCGCGTGCTTCGTCACCTCGGTGTACGGGCTCGGACTCCGTCTGTGGGTCACCGGGCGCGACGGCCGCGCGCGGTCGGCGCGTGCGGCGGCGGTGCTGTGCTTCGCGGTCTGCGCGGCCACGGTGCTGTACGGGGTGTACCTGATCGTCCCGCAGTTCCACCAGTAGCCCCGTCGGCCCGGTCACGAGACCGACGGAGCGGGCGCGGGTCGGGCCTCCCGGCCGTCAGTCCGTCGGCAGCGGCCGCTCGTCGCGCACGCGGACCTGGTTCGCGAGGTCGCGCAGACGCTGTTCCTCACGTTCGGTCTCGGGATCGGGCTCGGGCAGCTCGGCGGCGGCCAGGCGCACCTGCCGCGCGGTCGCGACGTCGTGGTCGTGCCACCGTGCCAGCGCGAAGTTGCGGCGCACGTCCCGGAGGGGGAGGCGGATCGTGGCGTCCGCCTCGACGCCGGCGAACAGCTGCCGCATCCGGATGATCTCCGAGTCGAGCTCGCCCCCGACCACGAGCACGAAGTTCGAGATGTAGAGGTAGACGAGCAGCAGGATCGCTCCACCGAGCCAGCCGTACGCGTGGTTGATGGACCCGATCGTCTTGACGTACACGACGAACCCGAGGGTCGCGAGGGCCCAGGTGCCGATCGCGAACCCGGCTCCGGCCGAGACCCACCGCAGGTGTGGTGCCCGGACGTTCGGCGTCGCGTAGTACAGCACCCCGACCATGACGACGAGGGTCGCGAGGAGGACGGGCCACTTGCCGACGTCCCACAGGCCCTCGAGCCAGGCCGGCCACCCCATCCGGTGCACGACCGTGGCGACCGCCGTCGGGGTGCCGAGCAGGATCGTGATCGCCACGGCGCCCCCGACCATGATGAGCATCGTGACGAGCAGCATCATGCTGCGGAACTTCCAGATCCGTCGCCCCTCCTCGACCTCGTAGGCCGTGTTCATCGCGCGGCCGAACGCGGTCGCGTACCCGGACAGCGACCACAGGGTCAGGAGGAGGCCGATGGCCAACGCGAGCTCCGGGCTGTCGAGCGCGGTGAGCTGCCGGAGCGGCGTCTCGAGGTGTCGCGCGGTCTCCGGGCGGATGATGGCGCCGAGGATCTGGATGATGTCGGTGATCGTGTCACCGGAGCGGTCGAGGATCGACACGGCCGACACGACGGTCAGGGCCGTGGGGAACGCCGTCAGCGTGGCGAAGAACGTGAGCGAGGCAGCGGCGTCGACGACCCGGTGCCGGATGACCTGGTGGGTCGTCCGCCGGACGACCGTCCGGAACCCGGTGCGCTTGAGGGCACGCGAGTCGGCGTCCTGCATGCCGCCCACGCTAGCCGTCCGCGGGGCGGAGGGCGTCGTACCGCCGGAACGAGGGAACGAGGCGCAGCAGGAGCGCCACGAGTCCGATGATCACGACGCCGCCGACGATCGGCGGGACCGCGATGCCGACGGCCACGACGAGGCCCGCGTACAGGTCGCCGATCCGGGGACCGCCGGTCACCACGACGACGAAGATGCCCTGCAGTCGGCCGCGCATGCCGTCCGGTGCGGCGGCCTGGAGGATCGTCCCGCGGAACACGCTGCTCACGTTGTCCGCGCCACCGGACACCAGGAGCGCCGCGGACGCGAGCACGAGCGCCGGCAGGATCCCGATGCCGAACCCGACGTGGGCGCGGCCGCCGAGCGCGTGGGCGGCCGCGATCACGATGCCGAACACGGCGATCGAGGCCCCGTAGACCGTGATCGCCCAACCCACCGCCTCACCCTGGCGTCGGACGTGTCCGAGCGGGCCGGAGAACACGCTCGACACGAGTGCCCCCACGGCGTACGCGGCCGTGAGCACGCCGACCGTGATCGAGCCGCCGCCGATGACGAGCGCCCCGATCGCGGGGAACAGGACGCGGGGTTGGCCGAACGTCATCGCGATGATGTCGAGCACGAACGTCATCGTGATCGTCGGGGAGCGCCGGAGGAACCGTGCACCCTCGACGAGCGACCCGAGCCCCGGGCGCTGTGCGTCGTGCTCCGGCGCCATGCGCGGCAGCGTGATGATCCCCGTGAACGCGAAGCTGAAGAGGACGACGTCGATCGTGTAGGTGGGCGCGTACCCGACGGCGGCTACGAGCACGCCGGCGACGGCGGGCCCCACCGTGACGGCGAATCCCGTCCCGATGCCGCTGAGCGCTCCGGCGGCCGGCAGCAGGTCGGTGCCGATGAGCCGCGGGATGATCGCGGAGCGGGAGGCCCCGATCACCGTCCCGGCGACCGCGTTCACCGTCGCGAGCACGTACAGCAGCGCCACGTTCTCGAGGCCGAGCCAGGCGTGCGTGGCGATGAGGGCGGTGGACACCCAGGCGAGGACCGCGCTCGCGAGGGCGACAGCGCGGCGGTCGAACGCGTCGGCGAGCATGCCGCCGTACAGCCCGGCCGCGATCATCGGCACGAGCGAGATGACCCCGACGAGCGAGACCGCGAACGTCGACCGGGTGATGTCGTACACCTCGAGGCCGACGGCCACGGTCGTCATCTGGGTCCCGATGCCCGCGACCGAGCTCCCGACCCAGAGGCGGGCGAACGCGGGGGACCGGCGCAGCGGCGTGAGGTCGGCGAGGAGCGACCGGTGCCGGGTCGGCTCGGTGTCGACGGACGCGGGAGGGGTCGGAGTGGTGGGGGTCTGATCGTGGGGGG
>NZ_QKTT01000016.1:0-68077 GCF_003234555.1 Curtobacterium sp. MCBD17_019
GTCTGATCGTGGGGGGAGGCGGGGCCGTCGTCGGCCGGATGTGGAGTCACGGTGGGACCATTCTGCCGTCCCCCGCATCCGGACGCGCCCGGTGGGACCGGCCGCCATGCGGGTGTCACCCTCGTCGTGTTGGATGGCGACATGACTGACCTCAACAGCAAGCCCGAGTTCGACGCCCCGGAGGGCCCCGCCCCCACCGAGCTCGTCATCACCGACATCGTCGAGGGCGACGGCGCGGAGGCCCAGCCCGGATCGACCGTCAAGGTGCACTACGCGGGCGTCGAGTACGACTCCGGCGAGGAGTTCGACAGCTCCTGGAACCGCGGCGAGCCGATCGACTTCCCGCTCGCGGCGCTCGTCCGCGGCTGGCAAGAGGGCATCCCCGGCATGAAGGTCGGCGGCCGTCGCAAGCTCGTCGTGCCGCCGGAGCTCGCCTACGGGCCGGCCGGTGGCGGGCACTTCCTGTCCGGCAAGACCCTGATCTTCGTCATCGACCTCCTCGGCGTGCGCTGATGCCGACCGCGGTCCCCACCGTCGAGCTCAACGACGGCACCGCCTTCCCGCGCCTCGGGCTCGGGACGTACGGGCTGAACGGCGACGAGGGCGTGGCGGCGGTCCGTGCCGGCATCGACGCGGGCTACCGGCTCCTCGACACGGCGCTCAACTACGGCAACGAGGACGCCGTCGGCCGTGCCGTGCGCGAGTGCGGTCTCCCGCGTGAGGACCTCGTCGTCACCTCGAAGCTGCCCGGGCGACACCACGGGTACGACGAGGCCCACCGATCGATCGAGGAGACCCTCGGCAACCTCGGGCTGGACTCGGTCGACCTGTACCTCATCCACTGGCCGAACCCGTCCGTCGACAAGTTCGTCGACACCTGGAAGGCCTTCGTCGACCTCCGGGACAGCGGCGTCGTCCGCTCCATCGGCGTCTCGAACTTCACCGAGGAGCACCTGCAGCGCATCGTCGACGCGACCGGTGTGGCCCCCGCGGTCAACCAGGTCGAGCTGCACCCGTACTTCCCCCAGGGCGCCCTCCGCGCGGTGCACGAGCGCCTCGGGATCGTGACCGAGAGCTGGAGCCCGCTCGCCAAGCAGAGCGAGCTCCTGACCGAACGCGTCGTCACGGACGCCGCGGCGGCGCACGGGGTCACCCCGGGGCAGGTCGTGCTGCGGTGGCACGTGCAGCTCGGCGCCGTGCCGGTGCCGAAGTCGGGCGACCCTGGACGGCAGCGCGAGAACATCGACGTGTTCGCGTTCGAGCTCACCGACGACGAGATGACGGCGATCTCCGGGCTCGAGCGTGGCCGGCTCTGGGGCGGCGACCCCGACTCGCACGAGGAGATGTGAGCCCGCGACGGGGCCGGTCGGACCGGCCCCGTCGCACCTCCACGTCGACACCTCCCACCACGGCGCGCGCGGGGCTACACTTGTCACCCCCGTCCCGAAGGGTGTTGCGTGACCGAGGAGTCAGAAGTCGACCGCGAACGTCAGTACGTCGACGGCCTGTTCGCACGGCTCGACGAGTTGTCCGCGGACGCCGCCCGGCGGCTGGCCGAGACCCGTCGTGAGTCCGTCGGTGGGAACCACCAGAGCCGCAGCGAACGCGACGCCTTCGCCCGCCTCTACGAGGACACCCTCGCGACGCTCGAGCGCGTCGGGGACCGGCTCGTGTTCGGCCGCCTCGAGGTCGCGGACCCGGAGCAGGACGAGAGCGCCTTCCGCTACATCGGCCGCGTCGGGCTCCGGGACGCCGAGCACCGGCCGCTGCTGCTCGACTGGCGCGTCCCCGGCGCCAGCGCGTTCTACCAGGCGACGGCGGCCCACCCGATGGGCATGCGCGCGCGTCGGCACCTGACGCTGGCCGGTCGCGAGGTCGTCGGCGTCGAGGACGAGGTGTTCGACGCGACGCTCTACGACAGCGAGCGCACCCACCTGCAGGGTGAGGGCGCGCTGCTGGCCGCCGTGAGCGCGGACCGCACGGGCCGGATGACCGACATCGTCGCGACGATCCAGGGCGAGCAGGACCGCATCATCCGGTCCGCCATCGAGGGCGTGCTCGTCGTGCAGGGTGGCCCCGGCACCGGCAAGACCGCCGTCGCACTCCACCGGGCGGCCTACCTGCTGTACTCGCACCGCGAGCGTCTCCGCGGCTCCGGCGTGCTCGTCGTCGGTCCGTCGCCGGCCTTCCTGACGTACATCGAGCAGGTCCTCCCGTCGCTCGGCGAGACGGGCGTCGTCATGGCGTCCCTCGGGTCCCTGTACCCGGGCGTCGACACCGATCGGCACGACGGCGCGCGGGCCGCCGCGGTCAAGGGGTCGGCCGAGATGGCCGACCTGCTCCGCCGCGCGGTGCGGTCGCGGCAGATCGTGCCGACCGAGACCGTCACGGTCGACATCGAGGGCGAGCGTCTCGTGGTCCCGCCGTCGCTCATCGCCGCGGCGATGCGGAAGGCCCAGGAGCGGGGCAAGCCGCACAACGTCGCGCGGGTGACCTTCAACAAGGCGGCACTCGATGCCCTCACCGGTCTGCTCGCCGAGCAGCTGCGCGAGCGCGGGACCACGGTGGACGAGGCCGACGAGAAGGTCCTCCGCGAGGACGTCCGTTCGTCGTACGACGTGCGGGTGCTGCTGAACGGCGCGTGGATGCCGCTCCCGGCCGAGAAGTTCGTCGAGGACCTCTACGCGCGCCCGAACTGGCTCGCCTCGCTGACCCCGCACTGGTCCGCTGACCGGCGGGCGTTGCTCCGACGCTCGCGCGGTGCCGGGTTCACGGTCGAGGACGTCCCGCTGCTCGACGAGGCCGCGGAGCTCCTCGGCCCGTTCGACCCCTCGGGCGGCGGCGCCCGGCGGCAAGCGAAGGCGGCCCGACAGCGCGACGTCGAGAACGCCCGCATCGCCATCGAGAACATGGGCGTCGAGGGCATCGTGACGGCGGAGCAGGTCGCGGGGTCCTTCGCCGAGGGCGGTGACCCGCGCACCACCGCGGAGCGTGCAGCGGAGGACCGCGAGTGGACCTACGGCCACATCGTGGTGGACGAGGCCCAGGATCTCTCGCCGATGCAGTGGCGGGTGCTCGCACGGCGGAACCCGTTGCGGTCCTTCACGATCGTCGGGGACATGGCGCAGGGGTCCTCGCCCGCCGCCGCGCGGAGCTGGGACGACGTGCTCGGTGCCCTCGCCCGCCGTCGTCGAGGCCGGGCTCCCCGCGTGCCGCTCGACCACCGGATCGAGTACCTCACCGTCAACTACCGCACGCCGCGGCAGATCGTCGAAGCCGCCGGTCGGTTCGCTGAGGACGCCGGGCTCGCCGTCACCGCCACCCGTGCCGTCCGTGACGGTGATCCGGTCGAGCACGTCGCGGTGTCCCGCGCCGGCCTCGTCGACGCGGTCGTCGAGCAGGTCCGGGCCGAGCGGCGTCGGATCGGCACGGGCACCATGGGCGTCATCGCGCCCGACGACGCGATCGCGGTGATCCGCGAGCGGTTGGCGGCGACCACGGACGACCTCCGTTCACTCGAGGCGCCACGGCCCGGCGCGGTCACCGTCCTCACCGGTGCCGAGGCCAAGGGGCTCGAGTTCGACGGCGTGGTGCTCGTCGACCCGGACGGTGTCGGCGCCGACGCTGCCCGCGCGGCCGCCGCCGTGTACGTCGCCATGACGCGGCCGACCCGGCGGCTCGTCGTGCTCGACGTCATCGCGACCGACGAGGACGCCGGTGCGGCGGAGGCGGGGGACGTCGCGGCCTGATCTCGCCGGCGGTCAGTCCCGTTTCCGGTGCTCCACGAGGTCGAGCGCGTACTGCTGCCACCACTGTCCGGCGGCCGGTCCACCGTTGCACGTGCCGTCGCTCAGCCCGGGGGTCTTCACCCACAGCAGGGCGTCGAGTCGGGTGGAGCCGGCGGTGACGTGCGGGGTCTGCCCGAGCCCGGCGCCCGGCGGGTTGCACCAGGTGCCGAGCCACCCCCGGCCGTTGCGGGACACGTCGATGACGAAGTGCGGATCGCCCCCGATGCGGTCCGCGAGCCGGTCGGCGTACGCGCGCTCCTGGTCGACGCGGTAGAAGTTCGACACGTTGGTCGAGAAGCCCTGGGCCTCGTCGACGCCGGCCTCGCGGAGGCGCCGCGCCATGGTGTCCACGGGAACGCGGTCCTCGTTGCCGCCGTCGAGGTACACCGTGAGCCCGGCGTCGACGAGGGTGTGCACGGCCTGCCGGATCACCGGGATGCGGCTCGTCCCGATGCGGGGGCAGTTCGAGATCTGGGCGAGGGAGTCCGGTTCGACGAGCACGACGGCGTGCGATCCCCGCATGGCGTCGGCCACGTGCCGCACCCAGGGGCCGTAGGCGGCCGTGCTGAGGCCGCCCTTCGAGTACCCGCCGCAGTCGCGGTCCGGCACGGCGTAGAGCACGAACGTCGGGGTCGCCTGGTGCGTCTGCGCGCTCTCGAGCACCGCGCGGACCGTGCGCACGGTGTCGGCGGTCGACCCCGCGCCCGTGAGCCACGTGGCGATCGGCTGGTCCGCGATCACCGAGAGCGCGTTCGCCGTCGCGACGTCGCCGCGGGTGCGAGCGGCGGACTCGGACCGGGCGGGGTGGTTCACGCTCGTGGGCTGCACGGCGAGTCCGCCGGGGAAGGCCTCGGCCGCGGTCCTGCGGGTCGCGACGACGCGCGTCGGCGTGGGGGTGGCATCGGGGGTCGACATGGAGCCTCCGTTCCGGTCGGCGTGGGGCAGGACGACCGTCAACGCGAGCACGAGCAGCAGCGCCAGCCCCACGGCGACCGCGCCGAGGACCGCCCACTGGCGGCGCCCCGACCGGTGGTGGCCGGCCGGCGGGCGGGGGTCAGGCCGCTCCGTGGGCATGGCGGTCCTCCTCGTCCTCACGGGTCGGTCGGACCAGCCTCGCATCACCGGCCCCGCGGCGGCCACTCGCCGGTCCGCTGTGTGCGATCTGCCAGGCACGGCGCGGTCGGTGTCCAGCCAGGGCACAGGGGTGCGGCAGGCTGCTGCCCCAGACTGTGCGGATGTTCCGGAGACTGCTGCTGCTCGTCGTCACCGCCGGCTACGCCTGGGTGGTGTGGCGGATGACGCTGACACCTCAGCTGTTCTCCCGCTCCGGCAGCGATGCGGTCGCCCTCGTCCTCCGGCTGGCCCAGCAGCACGCGGCGACGGCGTGGGTCACCTACGACCGCGCGGAGTTCCTGGCGAACATCGCGATGTTCGTCCCGGTCGGTGCGATCGCGGCGATGTGGCTGCCCCGGCGGGCGTGGTTCCTCGCGGGCATGCTCGCCGTCGGACTGTCGGTGGGCATCGAGTGGACGCAGCACGTCGCCCTGCCGGGCCGCGTCGCCGATCCGCGCGACGTCCTCTCGAACGGGCTCGGGGGGTTCCTCGGCGCCACGCTCATCGGGTTGGCCCGGTCGGCGGTGCCCGAACGCCGCCGCCGGCGCCCGCGCATGGTCTGACGGCCGCGCGTCGCGCGACCGGTCGACCCCGGTCCTCCCGTCCGTCCCCTGGCCCGGCCGTCCGGGGGGCACCCCTTCTGGAGCTGGCACCGGCCGGCCGGGTCCGACACCCTGGGTGGTGGGCCGTGCAGGACGGCCCGACAGGAGGACCACCGCGTGCCCACCCACGACGTCCCGGGGGCGGTACGACTCGACGACCTCACGGACCGGGTCCCGGGGCAGACGCTCATGGCGGCCTGCCTCGCCGAGCAGGCGGCCGCGCCACCGCGGGGTCCTCTCGCACGCGTCGTCGGCGCGCGCGTGCTCACCGACGCGGCGCGGTCCTGGTACGTCGGCGTGGTGGGGGAGCGCGTGACCGCGCGGCTCCTCGAGGGGCTCGGACCGGAGCACGTCGTACTGCACTCCATCCCGGTGACGGACTCGGGCACGGACATCGACCACCTCGTCGTCGGACCCATGGGTGTCGTCACGGTGCACACGAAGCACCACCGCGACGCCCGCGTGTGGGTCGGCGGCGACACCGTGCTCGTCGCGGGTCAGCGCCGGCCGTACGTGCACGCGGCGCGGAGCGATCGGACGCGCGTGCTGCGTGCCCTGGCGGCGCTCACGCTCCCCGTCGCACCGGTGACGAGTCTCGTCGCGGTGGTGCACGCCGCCCGGGTGCAGGTCCGACGCGCGCCGGAGGACGTCCGCGTCGTCGACGCCCGTCACCTCGTCCGGACGCTCCGCCGGCTCCCGACGGTCCTCGGTCAGGACGCGGTGTGGGCGCTCGCCGGGGCCGTGACCTCCACCGAGACGTGGGGCGTGCGGCCCGAGGGTGAGCCCGCCGACGTCGTGGCACGGTTCGCAGCGCTCGGACGGGAGGTGCGGGTCGCCCGCGCTGCGCGTCTCGCGTGGGCGGGTGCCGCGTGTGCGGGCGTCGCGGCCGGCCTCGTCGCGGTCGTCGCGGCCGTCCCCGGCCTCGTCGGGGCACTGTTCAGCTGACTCCGGGGCACGGGTGGGGCTCGTCGGGGTCGTCCGGCGACGGGCCGGTGGGGTATCATCGTCAGGTTGCCGTCGAACGGCCGCGGACACAGAGCGCCCACACATCCGGTGTGGTGCACCGCGCAGCAACAGGAAGGGGATCACCCATGGCACTCGAATCGAACGTCAAGAAGGCGATCATCGAAGAGTACGCGACCCACCCGGGCGACACGGGATCCCCCGAGGTCCAGGTGGCCGTGCTCACGCAGCGCATCAAGGACCTCACCGAGCACCTCAAGGAGCACAAGCACGACCACCACTCGCGTCGTGGTCTGCTGCTCCTCGTCGGGCAGCGTCGTCGTCTCCTCGGCTACCTCGCCGACGTCGACATCAACCGCTACCGCTCGCTCATCGAGCGCCTCGGCCTGCGTCGCTAGTCACTGCTCTGTCGGTCACTGCGGTCGACGATCGAAGTGCCTCCGCCAGGCGGGGGATCCGGTCTTGACCGAACGCCCCGTCCCTCCCACCGGAGGGGCGGGGCGTTCTGCGTTCCCGTCGGGTGCGGTGGTCTCCCCGCGCGTTCGCACGGAGCGGGAATAGCGTGCACGGCACCGTCGTTCGGCTACCATGTACATGCAAACGCATCGAAAGAGGAGCGCATCGTGCAGTTCGGCATCTTCACCGTGGGTGACGTCACCACCGACCCGACGACCGGCAGGACGCCGACCGAGGCCGAGCGGATCCAGGCGGTCCTGACCATCGCGCAGAAGGCGGAGGAGGTCGGCCTCGACGTCTTCGCCACGGGCGAGCACCACAACCCGCCGTTCGTGCCGTCCTCGCCGACCACCATGCTCGGCTACCTCGCCGCGAAGACCGAGCGGCTGGTCCTCAGTACGAGCACGACACTCATCACGACGAACGACCCGGTGAAGATCGCCGAGGACTTCGCGATGCTCCAGCACGTGTCCGGCGGCCGCACCGACCTCATCCTCGGCCGCGGGAACACCGGGCCCGTCTACCCGTGGTTCGGGCAGGACATCCGACAGGGCGTCAACCTCGCCATCGAGCACTACGCACTCCTCCGCCGCCTCTGGACCGAGGACGTCGTCGACTGGCAGGGCCACTTCCGCACGCCGCTGCAGGGTTTCACCGCGACGCCGCGCCCACTCGACGGCGTCGCCCCGTTCGTCTGGCACGGATCGATCCGCACCCCCGAGATCGCCGAGCAGGCGGCCTACTACGGCGACGGGTTCTTCGCGAACCACATCTTCTGGCCCGCGAGCCACACCGCGAACATGGTCCGGCTCTACCGTGAGCGGTTCGAGCACCACGGACACGGGCCGGCCGCGAACGCGATCGTCGGGCTCGGCGGCCAGGTGTTCATGCGGAAGAACTCGCAGGACGCCGTCGCGGAGTTCCGCCCGTACTTCGACAACGCGCCGGTCTACGGCCACGGCCCGAGCCTCGAGGACTTCACGCGGCAGACGCCGCTCACGGTCGGCAGCCCGCAGGAGGTCATCGACCGGACGCTCGGCTTCCGCGAGTACGTCGGCGACTACCAGCGCCAGCTGTTCCTCATGGACCACGCGGGGCTGCCGCTCACGACCGTGCTCGAGCAGCTCGACATCCTCGGCGAGGAGGTCGTGCCCGTGCTCCGGAAGGAGTTCGAGGCCCGCCGTGCCCCGGGCGTCCCCGACGCCCCGACCCACGCCTCGCTCGTCGCGGCCGCGCAGTCGGCCGCCGTCGCCAGCGACGTCGCGGAGGTGCGCGCATGACCACCATCGCCGTCGTCTCCGCGGGGCTGTCCGAACCGTCGTCGTCGCGCCTCCTGGCCGACCGGCTGGCGGATGCCGCCGTGACCGCCCTCGGTGACCCTGACGGGGTGCCGGGAGGCGCGACGCGCGTCGTGCACGTCGACCTGCGCCCGCTCGCGCACGAGATCACCGACGCGATGCTGACGCGCTTCACACCGCCCGCGCTCGGCGCGGCGGTCGCCGAGGTCGTCGAGGCGGACGCCGTCGTGTTCGTCGCGCCGGTGTTCACCGCGGGCATGAGCGGGCTCGCGAAGTCGTTCCTCGACGTCCTCGAGACGGACGCACTCGTCGACATGCCCGTGCTGCTCGGTGCGACCGGTGGCTCCCCGCGGCACTCGCTCACGGTCGAGCACGGGTTCCGACCGGTCTTCAGCTATCTGCGCGCCGCCGTGGCGCCGACCGCGGTGTTCGCGGCCACCGAGGACTGGGGCGACGCCGAGGGCGTGGCGGCACTCGACGGTCGGATCCGCCGGGCGGGGGCCGACCTCGCCCACCTGGTCCGGACCTCCCGGCGTCGTGTCCCCGCGACGGAGCCCGACGTCGTCGACTTCGGGAGTCTGCTCGAGGGCCTCGGTCAGTAGGGGGCACGCGGAGGGAGAGAGCCGCTCAGTACCAGTGCGGGTTCTCGCTCATCTCGTGGTTCCAGGCGGCGCAGGGGCTGCCGTACGCGTCCTTGATGTACGCCAGGCCCCAGTTGATCTGGGTGTCCTGGTTCGTCCGCCAGTCCGCGCCCGCCGTGGCCATCTTCGACGCGGGCAGGGCCTGCGGGATGCCGTAGGCGCCGCTCGAGACGTTGAGGGCGTTCGCCCGCCAGCCCGACTCCTGCGTCCACAGTGACACGAGGCATGAGAACTGGTCGGAACCCCAGCCGTAGGCACCGATCGCGCCTCGCGCGTACGCCTGCGCGCCTGCGGGGTCCGCGCCGACGCCGGACGGATCCGGGTATGACGTCGTGGGCGCGGCCGCCGCGACGGCGGACGTGGCGCGTTGGGCGGCCGCGCGCTCCGCAGCGAGCTGCGCGGCCCGCTTCTGGGCCGCGACCTGGGCGGCCACGGCCTGGCCGATCGCGTACTGCCGCTCGACCTTCGCCGTCGTGTCCTTGAGGGTGGCGAGCTGCGCGTACAGCTCGTCGCTGTGCTGCTGCGTGCTCGACACCGCGGCGTTCGCCGCTGCCTCCGCGGCGTCCGCCGCCGTCGACTTGGTCTCCGCGGCGTCGGCGAGGCGCTGGCGCTCCGCCTCGGCCCGCTGCGCCTGGTCGTGGAGGGACGTGGCCGTGTTCGCCGCCACGCTCGCGTCGCTCATCACACCGGCCCACGTGTCCGACAACTGGTCGAGGGTGCCGAGTTGGTACAGGAGGTCCTGGGGCTTCTTGGAACCGACGATGCGGCTCGTGATCGTGTCGCTGTCGCCCGAGCGGTAGAGGTGCGCGGCGAGCTGCCCCGCCCGGTCCTTGGCGCGCGCCGCGGTCTCGGCGGCGGCCGCTGCCCTGGCGGTCAGGTCGTCGGCCGTCTGGGTCGCCGCCCGGAGGTCGGACTCGGCCGCGGCCGCCTGGGCCGACGCGGTGAGCGCGGCGGCGGACTTCTGCGCGGCCACCGACTGGAGGCCCTTGAGCGCGTCCTGCACCTTCGCGACCTCGGCCTGCGTGGCCGCCTGGTTGCCCTTCGCCGCCTGGACGTCCGCCCACGACGGGTAGGTCGTGGCCTGGGCCGGGAGGGCTCCGACGACCGGCGCGACGAACGCGCACACGGTCAGGGTGAGGCCCGTCACGAGCAGCCGACGGCGCGCACGTCCGGGCGCGGCGGCACGCGTGGGGGAGGAGTGACGCATGGGCCCAGGCTAACGACCCACCGCGTGTTCGCCGCGAGCCATGCCGGAGCGGCGGACCCGGATGCTAGGCTCGAGACCGTCGGTGACGTATCCGTCATCGATCTGGAACCAACCGGAGCAGGCCGGCACGAAGCTGGTCATCGGTGGTGACCTACGGGACCGTCCCCCACGCGGGGCGAGCGGCGCCGTGGATTTCTACTGCTGGCCAGGCATGCGTCCCGCTGTCGTGTGGGCGCACGTGCACACCGTGCCCTCGACCCCCGGCCCTGCTGCACACACACCATGCGGCGTCGACCACGACGCCGACACCACCACGCACGCTCGACGAGCGTGCGTGGCCGTCACGCACACGAGGAGGCACCCCTTTGGAGGGTCCCGAGATCAAGTTCGCCGAGGCAGTGATCGACAACGGTCGCTTCGGTACCCGTACCGTCCGGTTCGAGACCGGTCGTCTCGCGCAGCAGGCGCAGGGCGCCGTCGCCGCGTACCTGGACGACGAGACCATGCTGCTGAGCGCCACGAGCGCCGGCAAGCACCCGCGGGAGGGCTTCGACTTCTTCCCGCTCACCGTCGACGTCGAGGAGCGCTCCTACGCCGCCGGCAAGATCCCCGGCTCGTTCTTCCGCCGCGAGGGCCGACCGTCGACCGAGGCCATCCTGGTCTGCCGGCTCATCGACCGCCCGCTCCGTCCGTCGTTCGTCGACGGGCTCCGCAACGAGGTCCAGATCGTCATCACGGTCCTGAGCATCGCGCCGGACGAGTTCTACGACGCCCTCGCGATCAACGCGGCGTCGGCCTCCACGCAGATCTCCGGTCTGCCGTTCTCCGGCCCGATCGCCGGTGTGCGCCTCGCGCTCATCGACGGCCAGTGGGTCGCGTTCCCGAAGCACTCGCAGCTCGAGCAGGCCGTGTTCGACCTGACCGTCGCCGGCCGGGTCGTCACCGACGAGGCCGGCAACGAGGACGTCGCGATCATGATGGTCGAGGCGGAGGCCACCGAGAACAGCTGGGGCCTCATCCAGGGTGGCGCCGTCAAGCCGGACGAGTCCGTCGTGGCGCAGGGCCTCGAGGCCGCCAAGCCGTTCCTCAAGGTCCTCGTCGAGGCCCAGGCGAAGATGGCCGCGCAGTCCGCCAAGGAGATCCAGGACTACCCGGTGTTCCCGGCGTACTCCGACGAGGTCTACGCGGCGGTCGAGGGGCTCGCCCTCGACGAGCTCAAGGGCGTGTACCAGATCGCCGGCAAGCTCGAGCGCCAGGACGCCGACGATGCCCTCAAGGCGCGCGTCAAGGAGGCCGTCGCGGCCCAGGTCGAGGCCGGCACCCTGCCCGCCGAGGCCAACGGTCAGGTCTCCGCCGCCTACAAGTCGGTGACGAAGAAGGTCGTGCGCGGCCGGATCCTCACCGAGCAGGTCCGCATGGACGGCCGCGGCCTCGCCGACATCCGTCCGCTCGACGCCGAGGTCGCGGTCATCCCGCGCGTCCACGGTTCGGCGATCTTCCAGCGCGGCGAGACCCAGATCCTCGGGGTCACGACGCTGAACATGCTCAAGATGGAGCAGCAGATCGACTCCCTGAGCCCGGTCACGAAGAAGCGCTACCTGCACCACTACAACTTCCCGCCCTACTCGACCGGTGAGACCGGCCGCGTCGGTTCGCCGAAGCGTCGCGAGATCGGACACGGCTTCCTCGCCGAGCGGGCCCTCGTGCCGGTCCTGCCGAGCCGCGAGGAGTTCCCCTACGCCATCCGTCAGGTGTCCGAGGCCCTCGGGTCGAACGGCTCCACCTCGATGGGCTCCGTGTGCGCCTCGACCCTGTCGCTCCTCAACGCCGGTGTGCCGCTGCGCGCGCCGGTCGCGGGCATCGCGATGGGCCTCGTCTCCGACACCGTCGACGGTCAGACCCGCTACGCGGCCCTGACCGACATCCTCGGTGCCGAGGACGCCCTCGGCGACATGGACTTCAAGGTCGCCGGCACGAGCGAGTTCGTCACCGCGATCCAGCTCGACACGAAGCTCGACGGCATCCCGTCGTCGGTCCTCGACGCCGCCCTGAAGCAGGCCAAGGAGGCCCGTTCGGCGATCCTCGGTGTCCTCACCGAGGCGATCGACGCCCCCGACGAGATGGCCGACACCGCGCCGCGCGTCATCAGCGTCCAGATCCCGGTCGACAAGATCGGCGAGCTGATCGGCCCGAAGGGCAAGACGATCAACGGGATCCAGGACGAGACCGGCGCCGACATCTCGATCGAGGACGACGGCACGGTCTACATCGGTGCGGTCGACGGTCCCTCGGCCGAGGCCGCCCGCGCCCAGGTCAACGCGATCGCGAACCCGACCAACCCGGAGATCGGGGACCAGTTCCTCGGAACGGTCGTCAAGATCGCCACGTTCGGTGCGTTCGTCTCGCTCCTCCCGGGCCGAGACGGACTCCTCCACGTGTCCGAGGTCCGCAAGCTCGCCGGTGGCAAGCGCGTCGAGAACGTCGAGGACGTCCTCGGGGTCGGCCAGAAGGTCCTCGTCGAGGTCACGAAGGTCGACGACCGCGGCAAGCTGTCGCTCGCGCCCGTGATCGCCGAGGAGGCCGACACGGCGACCGAGTCCGCGGACGCCGAGGGCGCCGCGGTCTGACGCTCGCGCTCGACGGAACGGCCGTCGGTCCCCACGGGGGCCGGCGGCCGTTCCGCGTCTGCGGTCCGGCCGCCGTCCTCTGGCCGCCGTCCTCCGGCCGCCGTCCTCTGGCCGCCGTCCTCCGGCCGCCGTCCTCCGGCCGCCGTCCGGACACCGCGAGATCGCAGACGTTGCCGCTCCGCCCCGCGGCAGAGCGGCAACGACTGCGATCTCGGCGGGAGAGGCGCCGGGCGGCCGGGCGGCACGGCGGCCGGGCGGCACGGCGGCCGGGCGGCACGGCGGCCGGGCGGCACGGCGGCCGGGCGGCCGGGCGGCAGGTCAGGCGGCGGGCGCGTCGGTGCCGAGCACGCGGCTCGCCACGCGGCCCAGAGCCGCGCATGCCGCGATCGTGTCCCCGGCGTACGACCCCACCATCGCGCCGTCGCGCGCGAGCATGAGTTCGTCGGCGCCGTCGCCCGGGAGCGGGTGGCCGGCCTGCTGCAGGAGCTCGGCGAGCTGATCGGTGTACCAGTCGCGGTGGGCCGACACGACCTCACGGACGGGGTGCCGGGGGTCGTGGTACTCCGCCGCGGCGTTGAGGAACGCGCAGCCCCGGAAGTCGGGGTCGTTGGTGGTGTCCACGACGGTGTCAACCCAGGTACCCACCGCAGTCCGTGCGTCGGGTGCCTCGGCGATGATGGTGTCCATCGCCTGCTTGACCTGCTCGTGCCGGCTCCGCACGTAGGCGAGGATCAGGTTGTCCTTCGAGCCGTAGTGCTTGTAGAAGGTCGCCTTCGTCACGCTCGCCTCGGCGATGAGCCGGTCGACGCCGACGCCACGGATGCCCTCTTCGTAGAAGAGCCGGGCCGCCGTCTCGAGGATCCGGAGCTTCGCGCCGCCGGTCGGACGCGCGCTGCTGGTCCGGGGAGCTTCGCTCGACCCGGGTGTCGTCGGTCCCGGGAGACGCTGGACGGTCGGTTGGGGGGAATCGACCGTCACAGCGTGGCTCCTCGGGGCAACGTCGGCTGTCGCGACACCGCGGGGGGACGTGTGTCGCACCAGGACCCGGTTGTCCGGTAGCCGCCGGACCGGCATCGAGGGGGGCGGTGCCGTTCCGGTGCCGTCACTGTAGCACGAGGAGGACAGACAGACGAGTCCGTATGTCCGCATCGTGTGTACCCCGTTCCCGGGTCATCCGCGGGCTGTCCACAAGCGCAGGCCGTTCCTGAGTCACGTCCGTGGAGACTCAGTAGGCTCGACGCGATGAACCGCCCCGTGCCGTTGCCGCTCGAAGCGCCGGAGACCGCCTTCCCCACCGCAGGGGGCACCCTCGTCCGGCGTTCGGTCCTCGCCTCGGGCGTCCGTGTGCTCACCGAGGCCGTCCCGTCTGCGCGGTCGACGAGCATCGGGTACTGGGTGGGGGTCGGTTCGCGCGACGAGCAACCCGGCCAGTACGGCTCGACCCACTTCCTCGAGCACCTGCTCTTCAAGGGCACACGCGAACGCAGCGCGTTGGACATCGCCGTGGCGTTCGACTCGGTCGGCGGCGAGCACAACGCGGCGACCGCCAAGGAGTACACCTGCTACTACGCCCGCGTCCGGGATCTCGACGTCCCGATGGCCGTGGCCGTGATCGGCGACATGGTGACGAACTCGGTCCTCGACCCGGAGGCCTTCGACGTGGAGCGCGGGGTGATCCTCGAGGAGCTCGCGATGGCTGCCGACGACCCGGCCGACCTCGCGGGCGAGGCCTTCTTCGCCGCCGCCTTCGCCGGCCACGCGCTCGGGCGTCCGATCGGTGGCACGCCGGACAGCATCCGTGCGGTCGAGCGCGACGAGGTCTTGGACCACTACCGGCAGCACTACATGCCGAGCGGCATCGTGGTCACGGCCGCGGGCGCGGTCGACCACGACCAGCTCGTCGAACTCGTCGCGGCGGCCTTCGGGGACGTCCCGCCGGCCACCCCGAACCCCCGTCGCTCGGCCGAGGTCCCGGCGGACGGCGTCGAGCCCCGCCTGGAACTCATCCGTCGTCCCACCGAACAGGTCAGCCTCATCCGGGGTTCGCACGGGCTCGACCTCCGCGACGACCGCCGCCCGGTGCTCAGCGTGCTCAACGCGGTGCTCGGTGGCGGCATGTCCTCGCGCCTGTTCCAAGAGGTCCGCGAGCGCCGCGGTCTGGCGTACGCCGTGTCCTCGTTCGCCCCGGCGTACCTCGACAACGGCGCGTTCGGGGTCTACGCCGGTTGTGCGCCCGACAACGTCGGGGCGCTGCTCGGCATCGTCGACGACGAGTTCCGCAAGATGACGGACAGCGGGATCTCAGCCGACGAGCTCGCGCGTGCGAAGGGCCAGATCGAGGGCGCGCTGACGCTGTCGCTCGAGGACACGGACGCGCGTATGACGCGGCTCGGCCGCTCCGAGCTCGGGGTGGGGGAGTTCACGGACCTCGCGACGGCCCTCGAGCGCGTCGATCGCGTGAGCACCGACGACGTCCTCGACCTCGCGCGCGACCTGTTGACCCGCCCCGTGGTCACGAGCGTGGTCGGCGCCGTCGATCGCGCCGACCTCGAGGGCGCTCCCGGCGCGGACGACGTCTGACCGGTCCGGCATGTCGCACTACCTCTACCTCGTCCGGCACGGGGAACACCAGGACGCCGAGCACGGCCTGCGCGACGGCAAGCTCTCCGAGCGTGGCAAGCGGCAGGCGACGCTCATCGCGGACCGTCTCGGCGGGATCCCGTTCGACTCCGTCTGCCACTCGCCGCTCGAAGCGCCGGCCGAGACCGCCAGGATCATGCGTGAACGGCTCCCGGCGATCGTGCCCGAGGCCTCGACGCTCCTGTTCGACTGCGTGCCCTCGGGCCCGACGTCCGAGATGCCGCACGCCTACCGGAGCTTCTTCGGCGGCGTGACGGAAGAGGAGATCGCGGCCGGCCAGGCCCAGATGGGTGACGCCGTCGCCGAGTGGTTCACGCCCTCCATCGAGGACCGCCACGACCTCCTCATCACCCACAACGCGGTGATCGCCTGGTTCGTGCGCGAGGTGTTCCAGGCGCCGGACTGGCGCTGGATGGGGACGAGCGTCGCCCACACCGCGCTCACCATCGTCCGCGTCCGGTCGGCGAAGCCGCCGGAGCTGGTGACCCTGAACGACACGGCGCACCTGCCCGTCGAACTGCGGACGGGCCTCCCGGTCCCGCAACCGCTCTGACGGTCAGCCGACCCGCCGCCGGTACCAGGCGGTCGCGTTCGGGTTGTCGTTGTACGGCGCGATCCGCTCGTACCCGCGGCCGCGGTACATGGCGCCGGCGGCGACGAGACTGTCGTTCGTGTCGAGGACGACGCTCGTGGCGCCGAGGTCGACGGCAGCGCGCTCGAGCGCGTCCATGATCGCGGTCGCGACCCCCGCCCCTCGCGCGGCGGGCTCGACGAACACGTGTTTGACCTCGAACCGGACGTCCTCGTCGTCGTCGTCGATGCGCCGGAGGCCGCCGCAGCCGACGGCGTCCTCGCCGTCGTGTGCGACCACGAAGGTGCCGTGCGGCGGGACGAACTCGCGCGGGTCGGTCCGCTTGCGTCGGTACGACCCCTGCGCGACGGGGAACGTCGCGGCCCGCTCGTCGAGGTAGTGGTCGAGCAGGACGTCGACCTCGGGCAGATCGGCGGGGACGGCGCGCACGGAGACCACCTCCCGATCCTACGGGCGGACCGGGGGATGGTTGGATGGGCCCATGAGCATCCCCGTCGCCGTGGTCGGTGCATCCGGTCGCCTCGGTCGCCTCGTCGTCTCGGTCGTGGAGGCGCTCGACGGGTTCGACCTCGTCGCCTCGCTCGGGTCGGGGGACCACGTGGAGGACGCCGGTCCGGACGTCTTCGCCGGCGCTCGCGTCGTGGTCGACGTCACGGTGCCGGCGCGGAGCCCGGCGATCGTCGACGCCGCGCTCGCGAGCGGTGCCAACGTCCTCGTCGGCACCTCGGGGTGGTCCGCGGACCGGCTCGCGCACCTCCGCGCCGTGCTCGGGGACCGGCCGGAGCAGGGGGCGATGGTGGTCCCGAACTTCTCGATCGGCTCCGTGCTCGCGACGCACCTCGCGACGATCGCGGCGCCTTGGTTCGACGCGGTCGAGATCGTCGAGGCCCACCACGCGGCGAAGGTCGACTCGCCGTCGGGGACGGCCGTCCGGACCGCGGAACGCATCGCCGAGGCCCGACGCGACGTGGGGCCGGTCGCGGCGCCGCACGTGGACCAGCGCGCGCGGGGACAGCAGGTGGCGAGCGTGCCGGTGCACAGCCTCCGGCTACCGGGCGTCCGGGCCCAGCAGGACGTCGTGCTCAGCGGCGTCGGCGAGACCCTGACGATCCGGCACGACACGACGGACGACGTCGCCTACACGCCGGGTGTCCGCGCCGCGCTCCGTGCCGTGCCCTCCCTCCGGGGGCTGACGGTCGGGCTCGACAGCGTCCTCGGCATCGCCTGACGTGCGCTCGCGCTTCGCCGGCGTCGCGCTCATCGCCGCGCTCCTCGTCCTGTACCTCGTGCTCGTCGGTCAGCGCGCGGTGGCGTTCATCGCGACCGGGCTCGGCATCGGTGTCGGGATCGGGGTCGCGTTGCTCGTCGTGGCCGCGATCGGCGCCGTGCTCCTCGTGCTCGAGCTGCGGTTCGGCTTCCGCGTCACGCGGCTCGCCACCCGACTCGAGCGTGAGGGCGGCGCCCCCGACGACGTCGTCCCGCTCCGGCCGTCGGGCCGCCCGGACCGCGCGGCGGCCGACGCGCTGTTCGCGCGCTACCGCGACGCCGTCCAGGCGGCGCCCGAGGACTGGCGGGCGTGGTTCCGCCTCGGAGTCCTGTACGACGCCGCGGGCGACCGGCGACGCGCTCGCGACGCGATGCGCACGGCACTCCGGCTGTCGGCCGGTCACTGACCTGCCGGCCCGCGGCGTGCCGTCCGCGGCCCGCGGCCGGGTGTCAGCCGAGCAGCGCGTCGACCGCCTGCTCCACCGTCTCGTGCCGGAACGTGTAGCCGTCGGCCTGGAGCACCGCCGGGACGAGCAGCTGGCTCGCGAGCAGGAGTTCGTCCGCGGCGTCGCGGAGCGCCAGGCGCAGGACCGTCTCGGGCACCGTGAGCGCGTACGGTCGGTGCAGGTCCTGCGCGACGCGCCGGAGGACGTGGTCGGCGAGCGCCGGTGTGGGGCCGGCGAGGTTCACCGGCCCGGCGACCTCGGACGAGCAGAGGTGCACGATCGCGGCGACCTCGTCCTCGAGCGAGATCCAGGGCCAGTACTGGCCGCCGGTACCGAGCCGCGATCCGAGTCCGAGTCGGGTGAGGGGCAGCACGGGGGCGAGCGCGCCGCCGTCCGGCCCGAGCACGAGCCCGGTGCGGAGCAGGACCGTCCGGGTCGTGGAGGGCGCCTCGGAGGCCGCGGCCTCCCACGCGGTGCAGACCTCCGCGAGGAACCCCGCGCCGGGGTCGGCGGACTCGATGAGCCGGTCGGCGGGGCGGTCGCCGTAGTACCCGGACGCGGAGCCGCTGAGGAAGGCGTGGGGCGGCGTCGCCGCGCGCTGCATCGCGGTGACGAGGGTCCGGGTCGCGTCGAGGCGCGAGGACCGGACGGCGCGTCGTCGCGCGGCCGTCCACGGCAGCCGGGCGATGCTCGCGCCCGCCAGGTTCACCACGACGTCGGCACCGTCGACGACCGCGGGGTCGAGGTCGGCGACGCCGGGCTGCCACCGGAACTCGTACGGCGACGTCGGCTCGCGACGCACGAGCGTCGTCACGTGGTGCCCCGCGGCGCGCAGGGCGGCCACGAGCGGCGTGCCGATGAAGCCGGACGCGCCGGCCACGAGCACGGAGAGCGGGGCGTCCGCCATGGGTCCTCCTTCGACCGCCCCACCGTACCGACGACGACCGACGCACGACCGGGAGGGCCGACGCGCCCCCGCCGGATCGGGTCACGCCCGCCCGCCGGTCGCCCTGCCGCCGCTGGCTCGCCCTACCGCCGGTCGCCCTGCCGCCGCTGGCTCGCCCTACCGCCGGTCGCCCTGCCGCCGCTCGCGGAGGACGGTGGTCGCCCGTAGGCTCGGAGCCATGACCGACACCGCGTCGCCGACCTCCGTCAAGCAGCCCGACCCGTCCGTCGCCACCCCGTACGAGGACCTGCTCCGGAAGGTGCTGGACGAGGGCGTGCCGAAGGGCGATCGCACCGGCACCGGCACGCGGAGCCTGTTCGGCGCGCAGCTGCGGTTCGACCTCGCGCAGGGGTTCCCCCTGGTCACGACCAAGCGCGTCCACTTCAAGTCCGTCGCGTACGAGCTGCTGTGGTTCCTCCGCGGCGAGTCGAACGTGCGGTGGTTGCAGGAGCACGGTGTGCGGATCTGGAACGAGTGGGCCGACGCGGACGGCGAGCTCGGTCCCGTGTACGGCGTGCAGTGGCGCTCGTGGCCCACGCCTTCGGGCGACCACGTCGACCAGATCGCCGAGGTCATCGGGCAGATCCGGACGAACCCGGATTCGCGTCGGCTCATCGTGTCGGCGTGGAACGTCGCCGACATCCCGTCGATGGCCCTCGCGCCGTGCCACGCGTTCTTCCAGTTCCACGTCGTCGACGGCAAGCTCTCGTGCCAGCTGTACCAGCGGAGCGCGGACATGTTCCTCGGTGTCCCGTTCAACATCGCCAGCTACGCGCTCCTGACGCACATGGTGGCCGCGCAGGCCGGGCTCGAGGTCGGCGACTTCGTGTGGACCGGCGGCGACTGCCACATCTACGACAACCACGTCGAGCAGGTACGCGAGCAGCTCGCGCGGACCGCGTACGCGCCGCCGCAGCTCCGGATCGCCCCGCGCGACGGCATCGACGCCTACGAGTACGAGGACTTCGAGCTCGTCGACTACGCGCACCACCCGACGATCCGCGGCGCGGTCGCCGTCTGATGCCCCGGGGCGAGGTCGGTCTCATCTGGGCGCGCTCGCGCGACGGTGTGATCGGTGCCGACGGGGACATCCCCTGGCACCTCCCGGAGGACCAGGCCGAGTTCCGCCGGGTGACGAACGGGGCGACCGTGGTCATGGGACGGCGCACGTGGGACTCGCTCCCGCCGCGGTTCCGGCCACTGCCCGGGCGCCGCAACGTCGTGCTGACCCGCGACCGGTCGTGGTCGGCGGACGGCGCCGAGGTCGTCCACGACGTCGACACCGCCCTCACGGTGGCCGCGGACGGGCCCACGTGGGTGATCGGCGGCGCGCAGGTGTACGAGGCGGCGCTGTCCAGAGCGGACCGCGTCCTCGAGACCGTGATCGACCTCGACGTCGACGGGGACACCACGGCACCCGAGCTCGGACCCGATTGGCACACGGTCGCCGCCACGCCCTCGGCGACGGAGTGGCTGACGTCGCGGACGGGTCTGCGCTACCGCTTCGTCGAGTCGCGCCGTCGTGCCTGAGCCGGTCCGAGCCTCCCGACCGCTGGTCCCGGTGGATGAGCGCTGCCGGTACGCTGGTTCGCGTGTCCTCGCGTGAGAATCCCTTCGGTCAGGTCCTCGTCGCGCTCGTGACGCCGTTCACCGCCGACGGCGAGGTGGACTGGCCGGGCGTCGAACGGCACATCGACGACTGCATCACGGCGGGTGCCGACGGCATCGTCGTGACCGGCACCACGGGCGAGACCTCGACGCTCACGGACCCCGAGAAGCTCCGGCTCGTCGAGGTCGGCAAGTCGGTCGCGGCGGGCCGCGCGAAGATCATCACGGGTGGTGGCTCGAACGAGACCGCGCACGCGATGCAGCTGTACAAGCAGAGCGAGCGCGCCGGCGCGGACGGCGTCATGATCGTCACGCCCTACTACAACAAGCCGACCCAGGCCGGCGTCCTGACGCATTTCCGGATGATCGCGGACGCCACCGACCTGCCGGTGATCCTCTACGACATCCCGGGCCGGACCGGCGTCCCGATCATGTACGACACGATCGTCCGTGCCTCGAAGCACCCGAACATCGTCGCGGTGAAGGACGCCAAGGGCTCCTTCAGCGAGGTCAGCCGGGTGCTCAACAACACCGACCTCATGTACTTCTCGGGCGACGACGCCAACGTGCTGCCGCACCTGGCGATCGGGGCGACCGGTCTGATCGGGGTGACGGCGAACATCGCGGCGGCACCGTACCGCACGATCGTCGACGCGGTGAACCGGGGCGACCTCGCGGCGGCGACGGCCGAGCACCAGCGGCTCGAGCCCCTGGTCCGTGCCGTCATGACGCACGTGCCCGGCACCGTCGCGGCGAAGTACATCCTGCACGGCCTCGGCCGGATCGCGAGCCCGCGGGTGCGCCTGCCGCTCGTCGGCCCGGAGGAGTCCGAGGCCGCCGTCATCGAGGCCGAACTCGAGTTCGTGCGCGACATCCCCGGCGCCGACTTCTCCAACTTCCGCCCGGACCGCAACGCGGCGGCCGGCGGCGCGCTGCCCAAGGTGCCAGGCACCACCCGTTGACCACCCGCGGCGCACCCGGTGCGCCGCCCACACCCGTCAGGACCAGATGCCCACGAAGACCTCCGAGCCGCAGCCGCTCGAACCCGGCACCCTCCGCGTGATCCCCGTCGGGGGACTCGGCGAGATCGGCCGCAACATGACCGTGTACGAGTTCGACGGCAAGCTGCTCGTCGTCGACGCCGGCGTGCTGTTCCCCGAGGAGCACCAGCCCGGCGTGGACTTGATCCTGCCGGACTTCACCCCGATCCGCGATCGTCTCGACGACGTCCTCGGCGTGGTCCTGACGCACGGGCACGAGGACCACATCGGCGCCGTGCCGTACCTGCTCAAGCTCCGGCAGGACATCCCGCTCATCGGGTCCACCCTGACGCTCGCGCTCGTCGAGGCAAAGCTCAAGGAGCACCGGATCAAGCCGTACACGCTGACGGTGCGCGAGGACCAGGTCGAGCAGCTCGGCCCGTTCCACCTCGAGTTCGTGGCCGTGAACCACTCCATCCCGGACGCGCTCGCCGTCGCCATCACCACTCCGGCGGGCCGTGTGCTCCACACCGGGGACTTCAAGATGGACCAGCTCCCGCTCGACGACCGCATCACGGACCTGCGCGCGTTCGCCCGACTCGGCGAAGCCGGGGTCGATCTGTTCCTGCCGGACTCCACGAACGCGGACGTCCCGGGGTTCACCGCGCCCGAGCGTGACATCGGGCCGGTGCTCGAGAGCGTCATCGCCCGCGCACGCCGCCGCGTCGTCGTGGCGAGCTTCTCGAGCCACGTCCACCGCGTGCAGCAGGTGCTCGACGCCGCCGCGGCGAACAACCGCCGGGTGGCGTTCATGGGCCGGTCGATGGTCCGGAACATGACGATCGCGGCCGAGCTCGGGTACCTCCGGGTGCCGGACGACGTCCTCATCGACGCCAAGAAGGCCAAGGACCTGCCGGACGACCGCATCGTCTACATGTCGACGGGGTCCCAGGGCGAGCCGATGGCCGTGCTCGCGCGCATGGCGAACCTCGAGCACCAGATCGAGATCGGCGAGGGGGACACCGTCATCCTCGCGTCGAGCCTCATCCCCGGCAACGAGAACGCCGTCTACCGGGTGATCGACGGGCTGACGAAGCTCGGCGCCAAGGTCGTCCACAAGGGCAACGCGAAGGTGCACGTGTCGGGCCACGCCTCCGCGGGCGAGCTCCTGTACTGCTACAACATCCTGCGGCCGCGGAACGTCATGCCCGTGCACGGTGAGCACCGCCACCTGTACGCGAGCGCCGACCTGGCGATCCAGACGGGGGTCCCGCCGCGCAACGTGATCCTCGGCGAGGACGGCACCGTCGTCGACCTCAAGGACGGCGTGGTCCGCGTGGCCGGGCAACTCGACCTCGGCTACGTCTACGTGGACGGGTCGACCGTCGGCGAGATCACGGACGCGGACCTCAAGGACCGGCGTGTGCTGGCGGAAGAGGGCTTCATCTCGATCTTCTGCGCCGTCGACTTCACCACCGGCCACTGCATCGTCGGCCCGGAGATCCAGTCGCGCGGGTTCGCCGAGGACGACTCCGTGTTCGACGAGGTCCGGCCGCAGATCGTCCGGGCGCTCGCCGACACGGCGGCGAACGGCGCGGGTGACCAGCACGCGTTCACGCAGGCCGTCCGTCGCACGGTGGGGCGCTGGGTGAACACGAAGCACCGGCGGCGACCGATGATCGTGCCGGTGGTCATCGAGGCGTAGGCGCGGCGGCACGAGGCAGCGGCACGAGCCACAGCAGCACGAGGGCGGGGTCCGACGGACCCCGCCCTCGTCGTCGTCCGAATCCGTTGACAGACTTCGTTACTTTGGGATAGAAAGTCCGCACGGGCTCCCGCAGAGCAGCGGGAGCGGTTCGGCTATCTCAAAGGAGAGACCATGCACGACACCGACACGCGCGCCGCTGCTGAGGCGATCGGCCGGGGCATCAGCAGGCGCACCCTGTTCCGCTACGGCGGCGCCGGCGTCGCGAGCGTCGCCCTCGCGGAACTGCTGGCGGCCTGCTCCTCGGGGTCCTCCGCCTCGTCGAGCGGCACGACGACCGTCCGCATGTGGAGCTGGTACACGGGCCAGCGGGACGTGTTCCCCAAGGTGATCGCCGCGTTCGAGAAGAAGCACCCGAACATCAAGATCCAGAACCGGATCTTCGGGACGCCGGACCAGTACCTCCCGGCGCTCACCGCGGCCGTCTCGGGTGGTGACGTGCCCGAGATCTTCGCCCCGCACGTCCGCGCCATCACCTACGGCGAACAGGGGATCTCGGCGGACCTGCGCAAGGAGCTCGGGTCCGGCTTCTTCAAGGACTTCTTCTCGTCGAACAACCAGGAGTACACGAAGAACGGCAAGCAGTACGCACTCGGGTTCATGGCGCAGACGTTCGGCCTGTTCTACGACCCGGACATGCTGAGCGCCGCGGGTGTGGACGGGGAGCCGGAGACCTGGGACGACCTCATCGCCGCCGCCGCGAAGATCGACGCCACGGGCAAGTCCACCGTCGCGTTCAGCGCGAACCCGACGACGAGCGCGCTCGACTTCTTCCTCCCGCTCATCACCCAGGTGACCGACGACCCGACGTACTACCTCAAGCTCGACCAGCTCGAGAAGGGCTACGCGTACACGAACAAGCCCGTGCTCGAGGCGCTCCAGCTCAACGACCGGATCGTCAAGGCGGGCGTGTTCCAGAAGGGCACGACGGGCACGTCGGGCGACCAGGCGACCCAGCTGTTCTACACGGGGGGTGCGGCCATGCTGTTCGCCGGGTCCTGGATCCCGCAGTCACTCGCGCAGGACGCCCCCAAGGCGTTCCTCGACAAGTACAAGATCATGCGGACCCCGGCGATCAAGAGCGGGGCCCGACACTGGACCGCCGACCAGGCCGGAGCCGGTTGGGCGGTGTCCGCGACGAGCAAGGCCAAGGACGCCGCGATCGAGTTCCTCAAGTTCATGTACGAGCCGGCCCAGTACTCGCAGCTCATGAACGACTCGCTGAGCATGCCGTCGACCAAGAGCGCCGCGGACCGCGTGAGCGACCCGCACATCAAGCTCATGACGTCGTGGCTCCCCGACGGCTGCCCGCACATCCCGTTCGGCGCGGGATCGAGCGCGGCCGGTGACCCCCTCGGCAAGATCTTCGACCAGACCGCCTCGCCGGCCGAGGTCGCCAAGCAGATGCAGGCCGCCGTCCTCAACGCGAAGGGCTGACATGGCCGTCACCAATGTGCTCCGGCCGGAGCGGGCGGGACGGTCGGACGAGATGGGCCAGCGTGGGCGCGGTCCCCGCGGCACGGGTCGGGGCGGTGGCCCGGGCCGGAACCGCGGCCGGGGACGAGCGGGCGGCTCCGCTCGCCTCCGCCGCTGGGAGTGGGTCTCCGGGTACACCTTCGTCGCGCCGACCGTCCTGCTGTTCGCGGCGTTCGTCGGCTGGCCGATCCTCTACGCCGCCTACCTGTCGCTGACGCGGTGGAGCGGCTTCGGCATCCCGCAGTTCATCGGGCTCGACAACTACACCCGCATGGCGAACGACCCGGTCGCCCGCCACGCGTTCGTCGTGACCGTGCTCTACGCGGTCGTGACCACGGTCCTCCAGACCGCGATCCCGCTCGTGATCGCGGTGCTCGTCGCGAACGTGTGGAAGGGCCTCAGCGTCGTGGTCCGGACGATCCTGTTCGTCCCCGGCCTGGTGTCGTTCGTCGTCTCGGGTGCGCTGTGGAAGCTCATCTACGACCCGAACATCGGCACGCTCAACCGGACGCTCCGGGGGCTCGGGCTCGGCAGTCTCGCGGCGAACTGGCTCTCGACCCCGTCGCTCGTGCTGCCGGCGATCATCGCGGTGTCACTCTGGATGGCGATCGGCATGAACATGCTCATCTTCTTCGCAGGCATCCAGGGCATCGACCCCTCGCTCTACGAGGCCGCCGAGGTCGACGGCGCCTCCCGGTTCCAGCAGTTCCGGTTCGTGACGATCCCGGGCCTCCGGATCGTGACGGCGATCGTGATCAGCCTGAACCTGATGAACGGCTTCAAGGTGTTCGACATCATCTTCGTCATGACCGGCGGTGGTCCGAGCCACCAGTCCGAGGTGTTCGGCACCTACCTGTACAGCCTCGCGTTCGGGTCCACCGGTGGGTCCGTGCCGCAACTCGGCTACGGCAGTGCCTTCAGCGTCGTCGTCATGCTCCTGTGCGGCGTCGCCGTGCTCGTCCAGATCGTGCTCGCGAGGAGGGCCGCCCGATGACCGCCATCAAGCAACCGGTGTCCCGGACCGACGTCCGCCGCCTCGACCAGGCGCCGCGGCACCGACGGGTCCCGTACGCCCGGTCGATCGCGGCGATCATCCTCGTGGCGATCTGCGCGGTGACGGTGTTCCCGCTGCTGTGGCTGCTGGCGACGTCGCTCCGCCCGGAGAACACCGTGTTCAACGGGCCGTTCTTCCCGACGATGCTCACCACGCGGGCCTACGGCACGGCGTGGACGTCGACGGACTTCGGGCTGCACTTCCTCAACAGCCTCTGGATCACCACGGCGACGGTCGCGGGCGTGCTCGTGTTCGCGTCGATGACCGGGTACGCCTTCGCCAAGCTCCGGTTCCCGTTCAAGAACGTCCTCTACGTCGCGCTCCTGTCGACCCTGATGATGCCGTCGACGGCGCTCATCATCCCGCTCTACCTGCAGCTCAAGAACATCGGGCTGCTCAACAGCCAGTTCGGCCTGCTCGTGCTCTACATCAGCAGTTCGGCACCGTTCGCCATGTTCCTCATGCGGGCCTTCTTCGAGACCCTGCCCGACGAACTCGTCCAGGCCGCGCGGATCGACGGTGCCGGCGAGTTCACGGTGTTCTGGCGGGTGATCCTGCCGTTGGCCCGACCCGGGGTAGCGACGGTCGTCATCTTCCAGTTCCTGTCGACGTGGAACGAGTTCCTCATCGCGAACACGGTGCTGCAGAACACGCGGGCACTGCCGCTCCAGCCGGTCCTGTTCAGCCTCATCGGGCAGTACCAGACCGACTGGCCGTCCCTCGCGGCCGGCCTGACGCTGTCGATCGTGCCGGTCGTGCTCGTGTACGTCTGGATGCAGCGACAGTTCGTCGCGGGCATGACCCTCGGGGCGGTGAAGAGCTGATGGTCGACCTCGGTACCACGATCGATCCCGACCTCGATGGGGCCCCGGGCGGCTGGATGCGGCCCCTCGGGAGGACCGGGCTCACCGTCTCCGCGGTCACCCTCGGCGCCGCACCCCTCGGCAGCATGCCGGAGAACTTCGGCCATGCCGTCGAGGAGGACGACGCGGTCGCCCTCGTCGACCAGGTCCTCCACAGCCCGATCCGGACGATCGACACCGCGAACGGGTACTCGGGCGGCGCGAGCGAACGGCGCATCGGCCTCGGCATCGCGCGCGCCGGCGGCCTGCCGGACGACGTGCTCGTCGTCACGAAGGTGGACGCCCGGGACGGCGACTACTCGGGCGCCCGCGTCCGCGCGTCCGTCCGCGAGAGCCAGGAGCGGCTCGGCATCGACCGGCTGCCGCTCGTGCACCTCCACGACCCCGAGTTCCACGACCTCGACGCGATGACGGCACCGGGTGGCGCGGTCGACACGCTCGTCGCCCTCCGGGACGAGGGCGTCGTCGAGCACATCGGCCTCGCGGGCGGGGACGTCCACGTCATGCGGCGGTACCTCGACCTCGGGGTGTTCGAGGTCCTCCTCGTGCACAACCGCCTGACGCTCGTCGACCGCGGCGCCGAGTCGCTCGTGGCCCGGGCGGCCGAGACCGACGTCGCGGTCGTCAACGCGGCGGTGTTCGGCGGGGGGATCCTCGCCGCACCGCGGAGTGGCCGGACCGACTACGGCTACCGCCCCGCGCCTCCGGCCACTCGCGCCGCCATCACCGCGATGGCCGACGTCTGCGACCGGTACGGGACCGACCTCGCGACGGCGGCGCTCGCCGCGTCCGTGCGGGAGCCGGCGGTCGCGAGCACGATCGTCGGGTTCAGTCGACCCGAGCGGATCGCGACGACCGTCGACGCCGCGACCACGGACCTCCCGGACGACCTGTGGGTGGAACTCGCCGCCCTCCGGCCGGCTCCGGAGCACTGGCTCGACGCCCGCTGAGGCGCCGAGCACCACGACATGGGCCCGCACCGACGCGGGCCCGGGAAGCAGGAGACCATGCCCCTCGTCCGCGTCGACATGCACGCGGCCCTCGCACCACGTCGCGAGGCCATCAGCGCCGCCATCCACAAGGGACTCGTCGACGGGCTCGCGATGCCCGAGGACGACCTGTTCCAGGTCTTCCGGCTCCACGAGCCCGGGGAGCTCGTGTACTCACGGACGTTCCCGAACGCGGACCGCAACGACATCCTCTTCGTGCAGATCCTGCTCGCCCGCATCTACGGTCCCGAGGACAAGCAGCGCATGTACGGGTGCGTGGTCGACGAGCTGGTGGGTGCCGGGGTGAAGCGCGACGAGGTCCTCATCGCCGTGACCGAGAACGAGGGCAGCGACTGGTGCGCCCCGGACAAGGAGGCCTGACGTGGCGTTCACCAGGAGCGATCTGCCCGACGACTTCGTCATCGGCACCGCCACGGCCGCGTACCAGGTCGAGGGGTCGGTCGACGTCGACGGCCGCGGACCGAGCATCTGGGACGACTTCGCCCGCGTCCCCGGCGCGATCACCGACGGCTCGACGGGCGACCCGGCCGACGACCACCTCCGCCGGTACCGCGAGGACGTCGCGATCATGGCGGACCTCGGCGTCGACGCGTACCGGTTCTCGGTCGCGTGGCCGCGCGTCCAGGCGGACGGCACCGGGCCGGCGAACCAGGCGGGGCTCGACCACTACCGCCGCCTCGCGGAGTCACTGCTCGAGCGGGGCATCACCCCGTGGGCGACGCTGTACCACTGGGACCTCCCGAGCGCGCTCGAGGCGCGGGGCGGCTGGCTCGAGCGGGACACGGCGGACCGGTTCGCGGAGTACGCGGGCCTCGTCGTCGCGGGCCTCGGTGACCTCGTCGACCACTGGATCACCCTGAACGAGCCGTGGTGCTCGGCGTTCCTCGGGTACGCGTCGGGTGTGCACGCGCCGGGCAAGCAGCTCGGGACCCGTGCCGCGCACGCGGCCCACCACCTGATGCTCGGGCACGGGCGTGCCGTCCCGGCCATCCGTGCTGCCGCCCGGCCGACCGCGCAGGTCGGGGTCACGCTCAACCTCTACTCGGTGCGGTCGGCGACCGACTCGGCCGACGACCGCGACGCCGCCCGACGCATCGACGGCCTCCAGAACCGGCTGTTCCTCGAGCCGCTGCTCCTCGGCCACTACCCGGAGGACGTCGTCCGTGACCTCGGGGAGCAGGACTGGTTCGCGGCGAACCCCGAGTCCGACGCCGCCGAGATCGCGGCGGACGTCGACTTCGTGGGCGTCAACTACTACAGCCGGCACACCGTGCGGGCCGGTGGCGGGACCGGCGCGGCGACCAACGCCGGTGGCGCCGTCGGCGCGGTGAGCGCGAACCCGGGCAGCGAGTTCGTCGAGACCGTCGACACCGGTGCACCGCGCACGCAGATGGGGTGGGAGATCCACCCGGACGGCCTCGTCGACGTCCTGCGCATGGTCCACACGCTCCGGCCCGAGCTGCCGATCGCGGTCACCGAGAACGGCGCGGCCTACGAGGACGTGGTCGACGAGACGGGTGCCATCGAGGACGAGGAGCGCCGTGCGTACGTCGAGGCGCACCTCGCGGCGTGCGCCGACGCGGTCCGCGAGGGGATCCCGCTCCGCGGGTACTTCTGCTGGAGCCTCCTCGACAACTGGGAGTGGGCGTTCGGGTACACGCGCCGCTTCGGCATCGTGCACGTCGACTACGCCACCCAGCAGCGGACCGTCAAGCGGAGCGGCCGCTGGCTGGCCGGCGTGCTCGGCGGCCCCCTCGCGACCACCACCGAGCAGTCAGGAGCCCAGGCATGACCACCACCGACACGGACCGCACCGACCCGGCCGCCGCTGAGCCACCGCTGCGCACCTCGGCGGTCGCGACCAAGCGCCTCCCGACCGTCGCACCGACCCGGTACGCGCTCGTCGGCAACGGGTGGCGCACCGAGGTCTACCTCCGGGTGGCGCAGCTGTTGCCCGACCGGTTCCGGGTGACCGGCGTGGTGACTCGTCGAGCCGAGGCCGGGGCGGAACTCGAGCGCCGGTGGGGCGTCCCGACCTGGCGGACGCTCGACGACCTCCTGGCCGCGGAGCGTCCCGAGTTCGTCGTGCCGAGCGTCCCGTGGCCGGTGACGCCCGGGCTCGTCCGCGAGCTCGTCGGACGCGGGGTCCCCGTGCTCACCGAGACGCCGCCGGCGCCGGACCTCGACGGCATGCGGTCGCTCTGGGCCGACGTCGGCGCGGCGGACCTCGTCCAGGTCGCCGAGCAGTACCTGCTCATGCCGCTCCACGCCGCTCGGCTGGCAGCGGTGCGGGACGGGGTAGTCGGTGTCCCGACCTCCGTGCACGTCAGCTCGACGCACCTGTACCACGCGGTGTCGATGATCCGCGGGTTCCTCGACGTCGCCCCGGGGCCGGTGACCGTGCGGTCCGTGACCTCGACCGCGCCCCTGGTCGACCCGATCACGCCGGACGGCTGGACGCACGACACGGAGCCGAAGCCGGCCCGGACGATCCTGTCGACGCTCGACCTCGGGGACGGCCGCACGGGGCTCTACGACTTCACGGACAACCAGTGGTGGAACCCGGTGCGTCCGGACCACCTGGCGGTCCGCGGGTCGACGGGCGAGCTCCACGACGAGACCCTCGTGCGCATGCTCGACGCCACGACCCCGGTGACGTCGCGGTTCGAGCGGGCGCAGACCGGCCACGGCATGGACTACGAGGGGCTCGACACGACGCACATCAGCCTCGACGGGCGCCCGGTGTGGCGGAACCTGTACGAGGGCGGACGCCTCATGGACGACGACCTCGCCGTCGCCGAGCTGCTGACGCGCACCGGCGCATGGACCCGCGACGAGGCCCCGGGCCCCTACCCGCTCGCCGAGGGCCTGCACGACCACCACGTCGGGCTCGCCATCGAGGAGGCCGCTGGCACCGGCACAGCGGTGACGATCTCGAACGAGCCCTGGGTGACGTCGCGTGCGTGACGTCGCCGGCCCTCCCGGCCGATCCGCGCCGTCGTTCGTCGCGACCGCGCTCTTCGATGGCGTCACGCTCGACGGCTGGCACGCCGTCCCGCGCACGCCCGTGGCCGCACGGCCGGGAGGCCCGGCACCGGACCCCGCGTCACCCGCGGTCCGCGACGCCCTCGCCACGAGTGGTGCGTGGTCCGTGGTCGACGGCGCCGTCGTGGGTGGCCAGGAGCGCCGCGGACTCGGCGGCTACCTGGTCAGCGACGAGGTGTTCGGTGACGTCGACCTGACGGTGCTGGTGCGACCGGACTGGCCCGCGGACACCGGGATCATGCTCCGAGCCTCGGCGCTCGGGTCGCAGGGGTACCAGGTGCTCGTCGACCACCGGCCGTCCGGCTCCATCGGCGGGTTCTACGGCAACGGGATCGGCGGGTTCCACGCCGTCGGGTTCGCCGTCGACGCCGTCCGCGACGCCGGCGGGCGAGCGGTCGGTCTGACCGAGGACGACCCGGTGACGAGCCGCGAGCCGGTGACGCCGGAGAAGCGGGCCCTGCTGACGTACGCCGCCAGCGCCGAGGCGTTCCTCGCCGCGTGGCGATGGGACGACTGGAACGAGCTCCGGATCCGGTGCGTGGGGGAGTGGCCGGTGCTGACGACCTGGGTCAACGGGCTCCTCGTCGCCGAGTGCGACACCGGGGCGCTCCCACCGGACCGGTTCGACCGCGCCGCCGTCCGCGCCCTGCTCGGTCGCGCCGGGCACATCGCGCTCGAGGTGCACGACAACGACCCCGCGCTCGGGGACGAGCGGTGGGGGCCGGGCGCGGTCGTGCGGTGGCGGGACCTGCGGGTCGTGCGGCTCGACTGACCGACGCCGCCGGGTCCGCCGGAGTCGTGGAGTCGCGGGGTCCGCCGGGGCCGCCGGGTCCGCCAGGGCCGCCGCGTCAGCCGCGACCGGCGCGGGTCCGCGTCAGCCGGGCGTGGAGCACGGCGGCGGCAGCGCCGAGCGCGGCGGCGTCCCGGCCGACGGCGCTCATCGCCACGTGCACGGGATGCGTGCCCCGCATCACCGCGTGCGCGTGGAGCTCCCGCTGCACCGCCCGCAGGTAGCGCTCGCCGGCGGTGGCGAACCCCGGGCCCGCGAGGTAGACCTCGTCGAGGTCGAGCAGGTTGACGAGGTTCAGGATCGCCCGCGCCAGGTACTCGGCGGACTCCTCGACGAGGGCGAGCGCGCCGGTGTCGCCCTGGACGGCCGCGGCCGCGACGCGTGCGAAGGTCGCGCGGACGTCGGCCGTCACCGCCCGGGCGTCGTCGCCGTCCGTGGTGGTGTCGATGCCGAGCCGCGCGACGAGGGCCGCGTCGGTGCGGGCTCGTGCGACGACGGCGGCGGGCGCGGCGAGGACCTCGAGGCAGCCGCGGGACCCACACCAGCAGGGCGGCCCGTCCCACCGCAGGGACATGTGCCCGATCTCCCCGGCGTTCGACGACGCGCCCCGGTGGACGTCGCCTCCGACGAGCAGCCCGCACCCGATGCCCGTCGCCATGTAGACGGTGGCGAAGTCGCGCGTGGACGGCACGCGGCCCGACCAGAACTCGCCGAGGGCGGCGCAGTTCGCGTCGTTGTCGACCGTGACCGGCAGGTCGGTCGCCGCGGTGAGCGCGTGCCCGAGCGCGAAGTCGTCCCACTCGCTCCACGAGTCGGTGGACCGGAGCACCCGACCGGGCAGGTCGAGCCGTCCCTCGCCGGCGACGCCGATCCCGATCACGGTGTCGCGGTCGATCCCGTGGTCGGCGAGCATGACGGCGACGTCCCGGGCGACGCGGGCCACGACGGCCTCGGGTGACTCGGTCCCGGTCCCCGCGACGCTCCGTGCGTCGATCGGGCGACCGCTGAGGTCGACGAGGACGTACACGTCCTGCGCGGTGTCCAGGGCGACCCCGACCGCGTAGCCGGCGGTGCTGTTCAGCTCGAGCAGGACGGCGCGTTTGCCGCCGGTCGACTCCGCGTACCCGACCTCGGACACGAGGCCGTCGTCGAGCAGGGTCCGGACGATCTTCGAGATCGTCGCGTTCGTCAGTCCGGACCGCTCCGCGAGCTCCGTGCGGCTGATGGTGCCACTCGAGCGGATGAGGTCCACGATCGCGCTCCGGGTCTCGGCGACCGAGGCGCCCTTGAGGCGACGGATCGGTGCGTCGGGGCGGACCGTGACCATCGTGTCGTCCTCCTCGTCACTCCTGGCCCCACGGTACCGGGTGCGGGGGCGCGGCCCGTCACGGCGGGCCTCCCGCCGGACGTCCCCGGCTCGGGTTAGGGTTCCGGTCATGGCCGGGAGCACCAAGTCGTCGTCGCGCGCATCCTCGGGGTCCCGCGCGTCCTCGAGGTCGCGGGCGTCCTCGCCCGCGCGCGGGTCCGGCGGCACGGGGGCCCGCGGCAGCACCTCCCGGACCCAGGCGACCACCCGGAAGCTCCCGCAACCGGTCGAGGTCGTCGGGCCGAACCCCCTCGTGACCGCCTGGACGGGTGCAGCGCACGGTGTCGGCGCGGTGTTCCGGCTGCTCGGCAAGGAGTCGCTCGAGCACGACGAACGACGCGACGGCTTCCCGTTCCTGCTGTTCCTGCTCGCGATCGCCGGTGCCGTGGTCGAGTGGCTCAACCCCGCCAACCCGGTCGCGGTGGCCCTGGACGCCTACACGTTCGGTGGTCTGTTCGGTCGGCTCGCGGTCGCGTTGCCGGTCATCATGATCGTGTTCGCCGGGTGGTTGTTCCGGCATCCCGCGTCCGTGCACGACAACACCCGCATCGGCATCGGCCTGGGGTTGCTCGTCATCGGCATCTCCTCCGTCTGTCACATCTACGGCGGTCAGCCCCCGGCGTCCGACGGCATGCCCGTGCTCGCACAGGCGGGCGGGATCATCGGCTGGGTGGTGATCGGCTGGATCGTCGCGGCCGCGACCGCGTGGATCGCCACCCCCGTGGCCGTGGCGCTCATCGCGCTCTCGCTGTTCATCATCACGAAGACGCCGCCGAACCACGTGGGTCGACGCGTGCACGAGCTCTACGCGTACCTGTTCGGCACGCCGGGGCCGGCTCCGATCGACGCGGACGCACCCGCGCCCGTGGCACCGCGCCGTGGCCGGAACACCTCGTCGTCGTCGTCGTTCGACCCGTTCGAGGACCTCGACGGCGACGGCGACGGCAGCGGCGACGGCTCGGGCGAGGGCGAGCCTGGGGCGCTCCCGTGGTGGCGGCGCAACAAGACCGGGCGCGAGGAGGATCCCGCCTACGACACCCCCGTGCTCCCGCATGCCGAGACGTCCGGCGCCGCGGCCGCCACCGGCCGCGGCGCCGCGGCTGCGCCGGTCGCCCCGGGTCCGGTCGGGGTCGCGGGAGCGGTGGGCTCGGGCGCCGCGGCGGGCCTCGTCGACCTGACGCCGGCCGAACCCGTGTCGGTCAACCTCAACGACTCGCTCGAACAGGACGTCGCCGCGGACCTCGACCGCGCCGAGGAGGCCCTCCGTGCGTTCGACGCGCAGGCGCCGGGCCGCGTGCGCCACGACGAGGCCCAGGCCGCGACCGAGGTCATCCGTCCCGCCGTGGCCGAGCCCGTCACGGACGTGCTGCCCCTCGACGAAGACGAGCAGGACGGCCTGCCCGACACGACCGCCGACGACGCTCCGGCCGCGCCCTACCGCCTGCCCGCCGCCTCGACGCTGAGCCCGGGCACCCCCGCGACGGCGCACAGCACCGCGAACGACGAGATGGTCGCGGCGATCACCGGCGTCCTCACCGAGTTCAAGGTCGACGCCAAGGTCACCGGGTTCTCGCGCGGCCCGACGGTCACCCGGTACGAGATCGAGCTCGGCCCGGGGGTCAAGGTCGAGCGCGTCACGGCGTTGAGCAAGAACCTGTCGTACGCGGTCGCCTCGAACGAGGTCCGCATCCTCTCGCCCATCCCCGGCAAGAGCGCGATCGGCGTCGAGATCCCGAACTCGGACCGCGAGATCGTCTCGCTCGGCGACGTGCTGCGGTCGAACGCGGCCACGAAGTCGAAGCACCCGATGACCATCGGCGTCGGCAAGGACGTCGAGGGCGGCTTCGTCGTGGCGAACCTCGCGAAGATGCCGCACCTCCTGGTCGCCGGCTCCACGGGGTCCGGCAAGTCGAGCTTCGTCAACTCGATGATCACGTCGCTCCTCATGCGCGCGAAGCCGAGCGAGGTCCGCATGGTCCTCGTCGACCCGAAGCGCGTCGAGCTCTCGATCTACGCCGGTGTCCCGCACCTCATCACCCCCATCATCACGAACCCGAAGAAGGCGGCCGAGGCGCTGCAGTGGGTCGTGAAGGAGATGGACATGCGGTACGACGACCTCGCGTCGTTCGGGTTCCGGCACGTCGACGACTTCAACCGTGCCGTGGCGAACGACGAGATCGTCCTGCCCGCCGGCAGCGAGCGGAAGCTCAAGCCCTACCCGTACCTCCTCGTCGTGGTGGACGAGCTCGCGGACCTCATGCTCGTCGCCCCGCGCGACGTCGAGGACTCGATCGTCCGCATCACGCAGCTCGCCCGGGCGGCCGGGATCCACCTCGTCCTCGCGACGCAGCGTCCCTCGGTGGACGTCGTCACGGGGCTCATCAAGGCGAACGTGCCGTCGCGGCTCGCGTTCGCGGTGACGAGCGTGACGGACTCCCGGGTCATCCTCGACCAGCCGGGAGCCGACAAGCTCATCGGCCAGGGCGACGGACTGTTCCTGCCGATGGGGTCGTCGAAGGCCGTCCGCGTGCAGGGCGCCTGGGTGCAGGAGAGCGAGATCGCCGAGGTCGTCGCGCACGTCACCCGCCAGGCCCGCCCGGAGTACCGCCAGGACGTCCAGGCGGTCGTCGAGCGCAAGGAGATCGACGCCGACATCGGTGACGACCTCGAGCTCCTCCTCGCGGCCGTGGAGCAGGTCGTCTCGACGCAGTTCGGGTCGACCTCGATGCTCCAGCGGAAGCTCCGCGTGGGCTTCGCCAAGGCGGGGCGGCTCATGGACCTCATGGAGTCACGCGAGATCGTCGGGCCGAGCGAGGGCTCGAAGGCCCGCGACGTCCTCATCACGGTCGAGCAGCTTCCCGAGACCCTCGCGCGACTCCGGGGTGAGGAGCCCCCCGCGCCGGCCGCCCCGGTCACCCCGACGCGCGACGGCGCGGAGGGCGACGCCGGGTACCGCGGGTCCGACGACCCGGTCGCCGACATGACCCGTGGGTACGATGAGGTCGAGAGCGATCCGGACGAGGACGCCTGGAGCCTGACCGGCAGGGAGTGATCACCATGAGCGCCTCCGGTGAGTCCACCGCGACGCAGAAGCGGTTCCCGTGGCGGGGGCGGGTGATCCGATCGGGATCGGGGCCGGCGTCGACCGCGAACGTCGCCAACGTCATCACCGTCATCCGGATCCTGATGGCGCCGGTGTTCTTCGTCTTCCTGCTGCTCGACGCGGGGCAGGACGGCCCCCTCCGGATCTGGGCAGCCGTGCTGTTCGTCGTCGCGATCGTCACCGACAGCGCCGACGGCATCATCGCCCGCCGGCAGAACCTCGTCACCGACTTCGGCAAGCTCGTCGACCCGATCGCCGACAAGGTGCTCATCGGCGGCGCCCTCGTCTCGCTCTCGGTGCTCGGGGAACTGCCCTGGTACGTCACCGTCCTCATCATGGTGCGCGAGATCGGCATCACGGTCTTCCGCTTCGCGGTGCTGAGCGACCGGGTCATCCCCGCGAGCCGCGGTGGCAAGGTCAAGACGGTCCTGCAGGCCGTCGCGATCACCCTGGCCCTCATCCCCTTCTGGAACGTCTTCGGCGGTTGGGTGCACGTCGTCGACGCCGTCCTCATGGTGTTGGCGTTCCTCGCGACGATCCTGAGCGGTCTCGACTACCTGTGGCAGGCCTGGCGGCACGGCCGGGAGGCGCGGTGACGGTCACCGACGCACCCGACGCTGTCGTGCCTCCCGGCTCGCTGGCGGTCGCGATCGTGCGCGCACTCGCGGCGCGCGGCGAGACGCTCGCCGTCGCGGAGTCGCTCACCGGCGGTCTCGTCGTGGCGGAGCTCGTCGCCGTCCCGGGTGCGAGCGCGGTCGTGCGCGGGGGTGTGGTCGCCTACGCGACGCCGTTGAAGCACCAGTTGCTCGGCGTCGACGCGGCGCTGCTGGCGACTCGGGGGGCGGTCGATCCGGAGGTCGCGCGGCAGATGGCGACCGGGGTGCGTGCGGCGACGGCGGTCGACGGCCTCGCGGCGACCTGGGGCATCAGCACGACGGGCGTCGCCGGACCGGAACCGCAGGACGGCAAGCCGGTCGGCACGGTGTTCGTCGGGATCGCGCGGGCCGGTGTCGCGGAGGCGTCCGAACTCCGGCTGGATGGTGACCGTGCGGCAATCCGCGCGGGGGCCGTCTCCGAACTCCTCACACGCTTGCACCAGGCGGTCACGGCGAGCACGTCCGGGGAATAGGGCGCGTTTCCATCCGGTTACAAGTGGTGCATTCACAAGCACCACCCAGAGCCCCCTGGTTAGCATGCACGAACCGGCGGCGATAGTGTTGCTGTCCCGTTCTCGGTCACCGGGATCGAGCGGGATCGGGATGACAGGAAGGAGGAGTTCTCATGGTTCTCGTTCGTCAGGAAATCGGCGATGTCCTGCGGGACTTCCGCTTGCAGAAGGGCCGGACCCTCCGTCAGGTCGCCAGCAAGGCCAGTGTCGCGCTCGGATACCTGAGCGAGGTGGAGCGCGGTCAGAAGGAAGCCAGCTCCGAGATCCTCGCTTCGGTCGCCGACGCGCTCGACACGCCCATCTCGGTCATCATGCGCGAAGTCGGTGACCGCCTCGCGGTCGTCGAGGGGATCACCTCCCCGGTTCCGGACATGCTGCCGGACGACCTCGTCGCCGAGTTCGACAACGACCTCGCGGTGCGCTGAGCGCAGTCCGCGTCGGAACGCCCCGGTCCTGCTGGACCGGGGCGTTCCGCATTCCGGGGCGCGGCGATCAGGGCCAGCGGCGGTGGCCGCCTCGACGAGCGCGTCCGGCCCCGCCTCGTGTCCGGGGTCCTGGCTACCATGGGACCGTGCGCGTGAGTGAGTTCTGGCAGGCGGTCGAGGACGAGTTCGGTCCGGCCTACGGTCAGGTGGTCACGCGCGACGTCGTCCTCGGGGCGGTGGGCGGACGGTCGGCGGCCGACGCGCTCGCGGCGGGGGTGCCGGCCCGCGACGTCTGGGAGGCCCTGTGCGACGCGCAGGACGTGCCCGTCGGACGGCGGCACGGCAAGGGCCTCCGCGCTCCGCGCGACTGACGCCCACTCGAACACGTCTTCGGCGTGTTGCTCGAACGGGTGTTCGACCCGGGTGCTAGCGTCCTGCACAGATGCTCGTGGCGACGTACCATCCACAGCGGTCTGCTCTCGGCGTGGTGATGTCGGTGGCCGGTCGTAGGTTCGGTCCATCGGATGAGCATCCGAGCCTTGTCGGTGAACCGAGGACCCTGCCCCACCGGTCCTCGCGAAGGCGACAGCCTACAGGCGCCGTACACGAGCAGAAGGAGCGCATCATGCCCTCACCCGCAGACCGCGAGAAGGCCCTCGAGACCGCACTCGCCCAGATCGACCGACAGTTCGGCAAGGGCACGGTGATGCGCCTCGGGAGTGACGAACGCGCCCCCGTCGCCACCATCCCCACCGGATCCGTGGCGCTCGACGTCGCTCTCGGCATCGGCGGCCTCCCGCGTGGTCGCATCATCGAGATCTACGGTCCGGAGTCCTCCGGCAAGACGACCCTGACGCTGCACGCCATCGCGAACGCGCAGCGCAACGGCGGCATCGCGGCCTTCATCGACGCGGAGCACGCCCTCGACCCCGAGTACGCGAAGAAGCTCGGCGTCGACATCGACGCGCTCCTCGTCTCCCAGCCCGACACGGGTGAGCAGGCGCTCGAGATCGCGGACATGCTCGTCCGTTCGGGCTCGATCGACCTGGTCGTGGTCGACTCCGTGGCCGCGCTCGTGCCCCGCGCCGAGATCGAGGGCGAGATGGGCGACTCGCACGTCGGCCTCCAGGCCCGCCTCATGTCGCAGGCACTCCGGAAGCTGGCCGGTGGGCTCAACCAGACGCAGACCACGATGATCTTCATCAACCAGCTGCGCGAGAAGATCGGCGTGTTCTTCGGCAGCCCGGAGACCACCGCTGGCGGTAAGGCGCTCAAGTTCTACGCCTCGGTCCGGCTGGACATCCGCCGCATCGAGACCCTGAAGGACGGCACCGAGGCCGTGGGCAACCGCACCCGGGTCAAGGTCGTCAAGAACAAGATGGCGCCGCCCTTCAAGCAGGCCGAGTTCGACATCCTCTACGGCGTGGGGATCTCGCGGGAGGGCTCGTTGCTCGACTTCGGTGTGGAGCACGGCATCGTCAAGAAGTCGGGCGCCTGGTACACGTACGAGGGCGACCAGCTCGGCCAGGGCAAGGAGAACTCGCGCAACTTCCTCATCCAGAACGGCGACATCGCCGCCGAGATCGAGCGCAAGATCCTCGCGAAGCTCGGTGTCGGTGCTGCCGCTGCCACCGCTGACGCCCCGGCGCCGGTCGAGTCCCTCGAGAAGAAACTCGCCGCCAAGAAGGGCGCGTGAGCTCCCGGGACAGCTCCATGCCTGACGACGGCCTCGCACCGGTCACCGACATCTTCGGTGCGCGGTCGTCGGCACGGGCGACGTCGTCCCGGCGCGGACCGGCGGAAGGCGGAGCACCGTCTGCCGAGCCCGACGCACGCGGCGCGAGCATGGGCGGCCCGGACGGGGATGACGCGATCCCGGTCGGTCTCGTCCGCGACGAGACCGACGTCGACCGCCCGGACGCCTCCGACGCGTGGCTCCCTCCGGTGACGGGTTCCACCGTCGGGTCCGTCGAGACCGTCGGGCCCGCCGCCCCGGTGCGCCGACTGCGGGCTGCCGACCGGGACGATGACGCCGAGCACGAGACGGTCGAGTCGCCACCCACGCACGACGAGTTGCTCGCCGAGGCAGAGCGGATCAGCATCCGGGCGCTCAGCCGCCGTGGCACGAGCACGTCCGAGCTGCGGACCGCCCTCCTCGGCCGCGAACTCCCCGAGGACATCGTCGAGCACGAGATCGCTCGACTCACCCGGGTCGGTCTCCTCGACGACGTGCGGCTCGCTGCCGACCTCGTCGACCGTCTGCACGACCGCAAGGGCCTGGGGCGACAAGGCGTGGTGGCGGAGCTCCGGCGGCGGGGCGTCGACCAGGCGGCGATCGACGCGGCCCTGGCGGACCAGGACGACGACGCGGCGGAGTCCGAGCGTGCGATCGAGTTGGCCCGCAAGCGCGCCGGACAGATGCGGGGGCTCGACCACGAGACCGCGGAGCGCCGGCTCTCGGGGTTCCTCATGCGCAAGGGCTACGGCGGATCGGTCGTGCGGACCGCCGTTCGGATCGCACTCGACGGCGGCGGCCGACGGGGTGGCGTGCGCTTCGAGTAGGCGGGCCGGGCCTGCCGGTCTGGGCGACGGTGACGCCGCCGTACACTGACAGCACCATGGCGACCACCACCGCAGCGCGCCCCCGCACCTACGAGGTCCGGACCTACGGGTGCCAGATGAACGTGCACGACTCGGAGCGTCTCAGCGGGTCACTCGAGGCGGCCGGGTACGTGCCGGCTGTGGACGAGCAGGCCGACGTCGTCGTGATCAACACCTGCGCGGTCCGCGAGAACGCGGACAACCGCCTGTACGGCAACCTCGGCCACCTGGCCGGGGTCAAGCGTGAGCACGAGGGGCTGCAGATCGCCGTCGGCGGGTGCCTGGCGCAGAAGGACAAGAACGTCATCCTCGAGAAGGCCCCGTGGGTCGACGTCGTGTTCGGCACGCACAACATGGGCTCGCTGCCCGCGATGCTCGAGCGCGCACGCCACAACGGCGAGGCGCAGGTCGAGATCCTCGAGGCGCTCGAGGTGTTCCCATCGACGCTGCCCACCAAGCGGGACTCCACGCACAGCGGGTGGGTGTCGATCTCCGTCGGCTGCAACAACACGTGCACGTTCTGCATCGTCCCGTCGCTCCGGGGCAAGGAGAAGGACCGCCGACCGGGCGACGTCCTGGCCGAGATCCAGGCGCTCGTGGACGACGGCGCGATCGAGGTCACGTTGCTCGGCCAGAACGTCAACTCGTACGGCGTCGAGTTCGGCGACCGCCAGGCGTTCAGCAATCTCCTCCGCGCTGCCGGTTCGATCGAGGGGCTCGAGCGGGTCCGGTTCACCAGCCCGCACCCCGCCGCGTTCACCGACGACGTCATCGACGCCATGGCCGAGACGCCGAACGTGATGCCGCAGCTCCACATGCCGCTGCAGTCCGGCTCGGACCGCATCCTCCGGGCGATGCGGCGGAGCTACCGCAGCGACCGCTTCCTCGGGATCCTCGACCGGGTCCGTGCCCGCATCCCGCACGCGGCGATCTCGACCGACATCATCGTCGGTTTCCCCGGCGAGACCGAGGCCGACTTCCAGGACACGCTCCGGGTCGTCGAGCGTGCACGGTTCGCGTCGGCGTTCACGTTCCAGTACTCCATCCGCCCGGGGACGCCCGCGGCGACGATGGAGCAACAGGTGCCGAAGGAGGTCGTGCAGGACCGCTACGACCGACTCGTGGCGCTGCAGGACCGGATCGTCGCCGAGGAGAACGCACGGCAGGTCGGCCGAACGGTCGAGGTCCTCGTCGCGACGGGCGAGGGGCGGAAGGACGACGCGACGCACCGACTGAGCGGGCGGGCCGAGGACGCCCGTCTCGTGCACTTCGGTGTACCCGCCGGCTCGGAGGTCCCGCGCCCGGGCGACGTCGTGACGCTCGAGATCACGCGCGGCGCGCCCCGGTACCTCATCGCCGACACGAACGCGCCGCTGCGCGTCCGCCGCACCCGCGCGGGCGACGCGTGGGACCGCGCGCAGGCCGCCTCGTGTGGCGTGCCGGTCCCGGCCGACGCCGGTGCGGCGGACGCTGCGGTCGGGCCCCGGCCGGTGTCGCTCGGGCTGCCGACGCTGCGGGTCGGCGCGCCTTCCGGCCGCTGACGGTGCTCGAGACGCCTGCATCGTCGGGGGCATCGGCATCGGCATCGGCGTCGGCGTCGGCGTCTTCGGAGGCGCGGGCCAGCGATCCTGGCGTGGAGGGCCCGGACGTCATCGCGATCGTGGGTGCCACGGGCACCGGCAAGTCGGACCTGGCGCTCGGCATCGCCGAAGCACTCCGCCGAGACGGTCTCCCCGCCGAGATCGTGAACGCCGACGCGATGCAGCTGTACCGCGGGATGGACATCGGGACGGCCAAGGTCCCGATCGCCGCCCGACGCGGTGTGCCGCATCGACTGCTCGACGTGCTCGACGTGACCGACGAGGCGAGCGTCGCGGCGTACCAGCGTGACGCCCGGGCGGCGATCGACGCCGTGGTCGGAGCGGGCGCGCCGGTCGTGCTCGTCGGCGGGAGCGGCCTGTACGTGTCGAGCGTGCTCCACGACCTGTCCTTCCCCGCCACCGATCCGGAACTCCGCGCGGCGCTCGAGCGCGAGGCGGACGAGTACGGGGCGGCCGCACTGCTCGAACGACTGCGTGCCCTCGACCCCGCGGCGGCGGCAGCGGTCGACCCGCGGAACACCCGGCGTCTGGTCCGCGCCGTCGAGGTCGCGACGAACCGGGATCCGGTGCGCCCGCGCCTCCCGTCCGCACCGCGGCCGTGGCGACCGATGCGGGTGCTGCACCTGCAACGGCGGCGTGAGGTCCTCGTGCCGATGCTGCACGAGCGCGCCGCGAGGATGTTCGACGACGGCCTCGTCGACGAGGTCGCGGGCCTCGTCGACGTCGGCCTGGAGGCCGGACGGACGGCCCGCGCGGCGATCGGCTACGCGCAGGCTCTCGACGTGCTGCACGGCCGCTCGGACCTCGAGGGCGCCGTGACGTCGACCGCGGTCGCGACGCGGCAGTACGCCCGCCGACAGGTTTCCTGGTTCCGGCGGCTGCGCGAGGCGGAGTCGCTCGACGTGACCGGAGCGGGCCACGACGACCTCGAGCGGGTGGCCGTCGCCGTGGCTGCCGACCGCGGCCGCGGGGACGCGTCCGAGGCCCTCGCTAGGATCGGGGCGTGACCGAACTCCACTTCACCAAGGGCCACGGCACGGGCAACGACTTCGTGCTGTTCGCCGACCCGGACGCGACAGTGGACCTGACCCCGGAGCGCATCCGTGCCATCGCCGATCGTCGCTTCGGCGTGGGCGCCGACGGCGTGATCCGCGCGGTCAGGACGGCCGCGCTGCCGGACGGCCGATCGATCGCCGCCGTCGCTCCCGAGGCCGAGTGGTTCATGGACTACCACAACGCCGACGGCAGTGTCGCCGAGATGTGCGGCAACGGCGTGCGGGTGTTCGCGCGCTACCTGACCGACGCCGGACTGGTCGACCTCGCGCCGGGCGAGACCCTGGCGATCGGGACGCGGAAGGGCGTGGTCGACCTGCAGCGGTCGACCAACGGGTTCTCGGCCGACCTCGGACGATGGGGGCTCGGGATCGCCGGTCTCGACGGCGACGAGGTCCTCGTCCGCGTTCGCAACCTCGACGGCGCGCGCCCGGGCCTCCCGATCGACGTCGGCAACCCGCACGTCGTCGTCGCCGTGGCGACGGACGACGAACTCGCGGGGCTCGACCTGACCTACGTGCCGGTCCTCGAGCCGACACCGCCCGCGGGCGCGAACGTCGAGTTCGTCCTGCCCGGCGATCCGCTCGTGCGCGACGGCGTCGGCCACATCACGATGCGCGTCCACGAGCGCGGCAGTGGCGAGACCCTGTCGTGCGGCACGGGGGCCGTCGCGGCGGCCCTGGCGGTCCGCCACTGGGCCGGTCCGCAGGCGCCGGACACCTGGCGGGTCCGCGTGCCCGGCGGCGTCCTGACGGTCCGGATGGCCGCTGCGGAGGACGGCGAGCACGTCGCGCTGAGCGGTCCCGCCGACCTGGTGTTCGAGGGCGACCTCACCGTCTGACGGCCGGTGCCGTGACGCACCCGCCGCGATCAGCGTGTCCGGTGCACACGGATGACGCGGTACCCGCGGTCGGTCGTCGCGCGCGTGACCACGAGGTCGGTGTCGAGCGTCTCGGCCAGCCACCGCTGCAGCGAGTCGCCGCCCAGGTTCTTGGCCACCACGAGCCAGGCGTCCCCACCCGGTTCCAGGCGCGGGAGCCACGTGAGCAGGATCGAGTGGAGCTCGTCCTTGCCCACCCGGATCGGGGGGTTCGACCAGATGGTGGCGAACCGGAGGTCCTTCGGCACCGCCTCCGGCAGACGCACCGTGACGTTCCGGGCACCGGCCGTCGCCGCGTTCGCCCGAGCTAGGTCGAGCACACGCTCGTTGACGTCGACGCCCCAGACCTCGGCCTCGGGCGCCTGCAGCGCCATGGCGATGCTGAGCGGACCCCACCCGCAGCCGACGTCGAGGAGCGCCCCGGTCGCGGGCGGTGGCGGCACGCTCTGCAGCAACACCCGCGTGCCCGCGTCGAGCCGGTCCGGGCTGAAGACGCCCGCGGCGGTGGCGAGGTTGAGCGTCCTCCCGGCCAGGGTGACCGTGATTCGCCGCGGTCGGGCGTCGCTCTCCGGCTGGGCCGAGAAGTAGTGCTCGTTCGCCATGGATGAACCGTACCGGCATCTCCGTGTGTCGCCGGGTGCTCGGAGGTAGCCTGTGGACGATGACGGAGCAGGACGACATGGTCGAGGGTGTCCTCGAGGAGCAGCAGCACGACGGTGTGGTCGAGCGGGTGTTGCGGAACGCCGAGAGCAGGACGACCCCGGCGGTGTTCGCGCCGGCGCAGGCGATCCAGGCCACCGACGCCGAGGTCGTGGGGTGGCAGGGCGACGGCGAACAGTACGACCGTGAGGACCGCGCCGCGCTGCGTCGCGTGTCCGGTCTGTCCACCGAGCTCGAGGACGTCACCGAGGTCGAGTACCGGCAGCTGCGGCTCGAGCGCGTCGTCCTCATCGGCGTGTACGCGCAGGGTGACGCCCAGGACGCCGAGAACTCGATCCGTGAGCTCGCTGCCCTCGCGGAGACGGCGGGCGCGGTCGTGCTCGACGGTCTGCTCCAGCGCCGCCCGCACCCGGACCCGAGCACGTACCTCGGCCGCGGCAAGGCCGAGGAACTCGCGATGGTCGTCAAGGCGACGGGCGCGGACACCGTCATCGCCGACACGGAACTCGCGCCGAGCCAACGCCGTGCGCTCGAGGACGTCGTCAAGGTGAAGGTCATCGACCGCACCGCCGTCATCCTCGACATCTTCAGCCAGCACGCCAAGAGCCGCGAGGGCAAGGCACAGGTCGAACTCGCGCAGCTCGAGTACCTGCTCCCGCGCCTCCGTGGTTGGGGTGAGTCGATGTCCCGTCAGGCGGGTGGCCAGGTCGGCAGCGCGGGCGCCGGCATGGGGTCCCGTGGTCCCGGTGAGACCAAGATCGAGCTCGATCGGCGTCGCATCCACACCCGGATGGCCCGGCTGCGTCGACAGATCGCGGGGTTCGCCCCGGCGCGCGAGGCGAAGCGCGCCGAGCGGCACCGCAACGAGGTGCCGAGCGTCGCCATCGCGGGGTACACGAACGCCGGCAAGTCGAGCCTGCTCAACCGCCTGACCTCCGCGGGCGTCCTCGTGCAGAACCAGCTCTTCGCCACCCTGGACGCGACCGTCCGTCGGACCGAGACCGGGGGTGGCCGCCCGTTCACGTTCGTCGACACCGTCGGGTTCGTCCGGAACCTGCCCCACCAGCTCGTCGAGGCCTTCCGGTCCACGCTCGAGGAGGTCGGTGAGGCCGACGTCGTGCTGCACGTGGTCGACGGCTCCCACCCCGACCCGGGCGCGCAGCTGAGCACCGTCCGCGACGTCATCGCCGACGTGGGTGCTCGGGACGTGCCCGAGGTGGTCGCGTTCAACAAGGCCGATCTCGTCGACGCCGACCAGCGGCTCGTCCTCCGCGGCCTCGTACCGGACGCCGTCTTCGTGTCCGCGCGGACCGGCGAGGGGATCCCCGAGCTGCTCGCCGCGATCGAGGCGCGTCTGCCGGAGCCCGACGTCGAGCTGACGATCGTGGTCCCGTACGACCGAGGCGACCTGGTGTCCCGGCTGCACGACGAGGGTGCGGTGGAGCGGACCGAGTACGTGGTCGACGGCACCCGCCTGGACGTCCGCGTCTTCGCGCGCCAGGTCAGCGAGCTCGCGCCGTTCGTGGTCGCGCCGGTCCACTCCGCCTGAGCGGAGCGTCGCGGCCGGGAGGCCCCGAACGGGGCCCGGCGCACCACCGTGCCGTTCCGCGTCCAGCGGACGGACCCGGGTGTGCGCGACGTCACACGGAGCGCAGGACCGCCACGACGCGTCCGAGCACCGTGGCCGCGTCGCCGAGGATCGGCTCGAACGCGGTGTTCCGCGGGAGCAGCCAGGTGTGGCCGTCGCGCTGGCGGAACACCTTGACCGTCGCCTCCTCGTCGAGCATCGCGGCGACGATCTCGCCGTTCTCGGCGGTCTGCTGGCTCCGCACGACGACCCAGTCGCCGTCGCAGATCGCGGCGTCGACCATGGAGTCCCCGACCACGCGGAGCATGAACAGGTCACCGGTCCCGACCAGCTGACGGGGGAGCGGGACGATCTCGTCGACGTGCTGTTCGGCCGTGATCGGGATACCGGCGGCGATCCGGCCGACGAGGGGAACGAGCGTCGTCGCGTCGATGTCCGGTCCGTCCTCCGGTCGGGGCTCGTCCACGAGGACCTCGAGCGCGCGCGGTCGGTTCGGATCGCGGCGGATCCAGCCGCCGAGCTCGAGCTGACCGAGCTGGTGCGTGACGCTCGACAGTGAGGAGAGGCCGACCGCGTCACCGATCTCGCGCATGCTCGGCGGGTACCCGCGGTTCGCGATCGAGGAGCGGATGGCGTCGAGGATCGCCTGCTGCTTCGGGGTCAGGGGCTTCTGGGTGCGCATCTCGCGTGGTGCGTCGTCTGCCATGTGCGTCGTGCTCCCCGGTCCGGCCAGTGGTCGTCGCCCCGTCCGACGGGAATGTCGGTGGTTCCCGTCAGGCTGGCTCCAGTCGATCGAAACTGTACCCGCCAGGACCAGGCGCGCCAAACACCTGTTCGAGCGTGTCGTCGATCCGACACCCCGTTCAGCATCAGTAGGACTTGCGCGCGCTTCGGATCGAACCTATGTTCGGTACAGGTCTTCGGACCACCGAGGCGACCCATGTACGAGGAAGGCGTCAGCATGAGCACCATCAGCAGCACATCCGCCGGTACGGTCCGTCCCCGGCTCCGGATCACTCGGCGGGGCCGGGTCGTCCTCACCACCGTCAGTGCACTCCCCGTGTTGCTCGTGGTCGCCCTCGCCGCCCTCAACGGTGGGCAGGCCGCAGCGGGGGACCACGCGGCGCACGTGCACTTCACGACGGTGACGATCCAGCCGGGCGAGTCCCTGTGGCAACTCGCGCAGGACGAAGCCCCGAACGTCGACCCGCGCGAGTTCGTGCAGGACGTCGTCGACCTCAACAACCTCCCGAGCGCCGCCGTCCAGGCGGGCGAGAAGCTCGCCATCCCGACGCAGTACACGACGGGCTCCTGATCGGCCTCCCGGACGGGGTGACGCCGTCGTCATCCCGTCCGGCTGGTCGGTCCGCGTTGACTGCCGCCGCCCTACGATGGTCCGGTGGCGATCACCCTGGACGACCTCCCCATCCGTGACGACCTCCGTGGTCAGACCCCGTACGGGGCGCCGCAGAAGCACGTCCGCGTCCAGCTGAACGTCAACGAGAACACGCATCCCGTGCCGCCCGAGGTCGCCGAGGACATCCTCGCCTCGATCGGCGCGGCGCTCGCCACGGTGAACCGCTACCCGGACCGCGAGTTCACCGCGCTGCGCTCGTCGCTCGCCTCGTACCTCGGGCACGGCCTCGCGCCGGAACACGTCTGGGCGGCGAACGGTTCGAACGAGGTCATCCAGCAGCTCTTGCAGGCGTTCGGCGGTCCCGGGCGGTCCGTCCTCGGGTTCCCGCCCACCTACTCGATGCACTCCATCATCGCCTCGGGTACCGGTACCCGGTGGATCCCCGCGCAGCGGGACGCCGAGTTCGGCATCAGCCCGGCGACGGCGGTCGCGGCGGTGCGCGAGCATCGCCCCGACATCGTGTTCTTCTGCGGTCCGAACAACCCGACGGGCACGCCGCTGTCGCTCGACACCGTGGCCGAGGCCTACGACGCGACGGACGGCATCGTCATGGTGGACGAGGCCTACGCGGAGTTCATGCCGAAGGACCAGCCCTCGGCCCTGACCCTGCTGCCCGGGCGGGAGCGGCTCGTCGTGTCGCGGACGATGAGCAAGGCGTTCGCCTTCGCGGGCGCGCGCGTCGGCTACCTGGCGGCCGATCCCGCGGTGGTCGACGCGCTCCGCCTCGTCCGGCTGCCGTACCACCTGTCGGCCCTGACGCAGGCCGCCGCGGTCGCCGCGCTGCGGCACGCGCCGGAGATGCTCCGGATGGTCGACGACATCGTGGTCCAGCGCGACCGGATGGTCCGCGAGCTCGGGGACATGGGCTTCCGCCCCTACGAGACCTGGTCCAACTTCGTGCTCTTCGGCGGCGTGGCGGAACCCCGCCGCGTGTTCGAGGAACTCCTCGAGCGTGACGTCATCGTCCGCGACCTCGGGATCCCCGAGCACCTTCGGGTCAGTGCCGGGACGGCCGACGAGACCTCGGCGTTCCTCACGGCGATGCGCGAGATCGACCCCGTTAGGGTTGGAGCATGACCGGCTCGCGCACCGCTTCGATCACCCGCGCGACGAGCGAGTCGAGCGTCACGTTGTCGCTCGACCTCGACGGCACCGGTCGTTCCTCGGTCTCGACATCGGTCCCGTTCTACGACCACATGCTCACCGCGTTCGCGAAACACTCGCTCATCGACCTCCAGGTCGAGGCATCGGGTGACACCGACATCGACGCGCACCACACCGTGGAGGACACCGGCATCGTCCTCGGGCAGGCGCTGCGGCAGGCGCTCGGCGACCGCGCCGGGATCGGGCGGTACGGCGACGCGCTCGTGCCCCTGGACGAGGCGCTCGCCCAGGCCGTGGTCGACGTCTCGGGTCGTCCCTACCTCGTCCACACGGGGGAGCCCGAGGGCTTCGCGTTGCACCGCATCGGCGGCCACTTCACCGGCTCGCTCGTCCGGCACGTGTTCGAGGCCGTGACGATGCACGCCGGTCTCACCGTGCACGTCCGGGTCCTCGCGGGCCGTGACCCGCACCACATCGCCGAGGCCGAGTTCAAGGCGTTCGCGCGGGCACTGCGTGCGGCGGTCCAGCCGGACCCGCGGGTGGAGGGCATCCCGTCCACGAAGGGTTCGCTGTGAGCGCTCGTCCGGACGTCGTCGTGCTCGACTACGGGTCGGGCAACATCCACTCGGCCGCCAAGGCGCTCGAGCGGGCGGGGGCGGACGTCACGGTCACGGCGGACCGCCAGGCTGCGCTCGCGGCCGACGGGCTCGTCGTCCCTGGGGTCGGCGCGTTCCGGGCGGTGATGGACCAGCTCGACACCGTGCGGGGCGGCGACCTCGTCGACCGACGGCTCGCCGGGGGCAAGCCGGTGCTCGGCGTGTGCGTCGGCATGCAGGTGATGTTCGAGCGGGGCGTCGAGCGCGGGTCCGATGTGCCGGGACTCGGGCAGTGGCCGGGGACGATCCACCAGTTGCGCGCGGAGGTCCTGCCGCACATGGGGTGGAACACCGTGCAGCCGCCCGCCGACTCCGTGCTCTTCGACGGTCTGAGCGGCGAGCGGTTCTACTTCGTCCACTCCTACGGCGCGACGTCCCTCGACATCGACGCACAGCCGCCGTTCCCCGCCCCGAAGGTGACGTGGGCCGAGCACGGCGAGCGCTTCGTCGCGGCGGTCGAGAACGGTGCGCTCGCAGCGACCCAGTTCCACCCGGAGAAGTCGGGCGAGCCGGGCATCGCGCTGCTCCGGAACTGGCTCCGGACCCTCTGACCCTCCGAACCCGGGAACACCATGAGCGATTCCTCCACCACACCGGCCCTCGTCCTGCTGCCCGCGGTCGACATCGTCGACGGCACGGCCGTCCGGCTGACCCGGGGCGAAGCCGGCAGCGAGACCGGGTACGGTGACCCCGTCGACGCCGCCGCCGCGTGGCGCGAGCAGGGCGCCGAGTGGATCCACCTCGTCGACCTCGACGCGGCGTTCGGTCGTGGCGACAACCGCGATGTGATCGGGCGCGTCATCGCCGCGGTCGACGGCGTGTCGGTCGAGCTGTCCGGAGGCATCCGTGACGACGCCTCGCTCGAGGCGGCGCTCGCGACGGGAGCGGCCCGGGTCAACCTCGGCACAGCGGCGCTCGAGCACCCGGACTGGGCCGCTCGCGTGATCGGCGAGCACGGGGAGCGCATCGCCGTGGGCCTCGACGTCCGCGGGACGACCCTCGCCTCCCGTGGGTGGACCGAGGACGCGGGCGACCTGTTCACCGTCCTCGCCCGGCTCGAGGACGCCGGGTGTGCGCGCTACGTCGTGACGGACGTGACGAAGGACGGCACGCTGCAGGGGCCGAACGTCGACCTCCTGCGGCAGGTCCTCGAGCGCACCGAACGACCTGTGGTCGCCTCGGGCGGTGTCTCGGCGCTCGAGGACCTCCGATCGCTCCGCGAACTCGTGCCCCTGGGGCTCGAGGGCGCGATCATCGGCAAGGCGCTGTACTCCGGTGCGTTCACCCTGCCCGCGGCGCTCGAGGTCGCGGGGGAGTAGGGCGTGGCCGCCGACCATCACGACCACGCCGGTCACCACCACGGTGGCGACGGCACATCCGCGTCCTCCGGCATGGCGGCCGACAGCGCGGGTCTCCCGTGGGCGGGCCGCACGTTCCAGGCGCACGACACGACGTTCGCGGGCGACGACGGCACGGCCGACCCGGCGCTGTCCGCAGCGCTCGAGGGCGTCCGGGCGGGGACGGGCTCGCACGTCACGGTGCTCGACGCGCTCCGCGGCGCCCGGTTGCTCGTGCCGCTCGTGGCCCACGCCGGTGACGTCGGGGTGGGACCGGACGGCCGCCCGGTGGACAAGACGCAGGAGCTCTCGATCGTCACGGTGGCGGGGCCGGACGGGCGCCGCGTGATGCCGGCGTTCACCTCGGTCGACGCCATGCGGTCGTGGGACCCGCGAGCTCGACCCGTCCCGGTCGAGTCCCGCCGCGTCGCGCTCGCGGCGGCGAGTGAGGGCACGGAGCTCATCGTGCTCGACCCGACCGCGCCGACGGAGTTCGTCGTGCGCCGTCCGGCCGTGTGGGCGCTGGGACAGGACGTCCCCTGGGTTCCCAGCTACGCGGACCCGCTCGTCGGCGAGGCCTTCGTCGCGTCGTTCGCCGACGAGCCCGACGTCGTCCGGGTGGAATTGGCCCCTGGCGACGCCGGCGGCCGCTTCGCGGGCCCCGAACTCATCGTCGGTCTCGTGCTCGTACCCGGTCTGGATGCGGAGGCGGTGCGCGGACTCGTGTCGCGCCTCCAGGCCCGCTGGTCGGCGGACCGGTTCATCACCGAGCACGTCGACAGCCTCGGCGTCGCGCTCCGGGCGGCCTGAGCGGAGCGCTGGGGCGTCGGGCGGAGCGCTGGGCCGTCCGGCGGAGCGCTGGGCCGTCTGGCGGAGCGCTGGGTCGTCCGGCCGGAGCGCGCGGGGCCGCGTGAGCGGACCGTGGCGCGCTGGTCGACCGGCCCGCGGCGCCCTAGTTGACCGGCCCGGTGTACTTCTCGCCCGGTCCCTGCCCCGGTGCATCGGGGATGCTCGACGCCTCGCGGAAGGCGAGCTGCACGCTCCGGAGGCCGTCGCGGAGTGGACGGGCGTGGTGGTCGCCGATCTCCGGGGCGGCAGCGGTGACCAGCCCGGCCAGGGCCGTGATCAGCTTCCGCGCCTCGTCGAGGTCCGTCTGCGAGTCCGGGTCGTCCGCGAGCCCGACCTTGACGGCGGCCGCGCTGAGCAGGTGGATGCTGACGGTGTTGATGAGTTCGACCGCGGGGACCTCCGCGATGTCCCGGGCGGCACCGCCCTCCTCGGGTGACTCGTCCGTCACGATGGGCTGGGCCTCGTCCGGGCTGTTGGTCACGGTGCTCCTCTGCTAGACTCTGAGCGGCAGTTGCTGTCCGCGTGCTCACGCACCGGCAGCAGCGCGAACAAGAGGAGTCTCTCCCACCCGCGACCGCGCACCACAGGTTACCGGGTCACAACCGCTCCGCCGACGGTGGCGTCCTGTCCGACAGGGCGTCCCGACGGTCGTCCGGCCCCACGGGTCGGGGTCGGGCGGGTACCACGGGTCGATCCGTGCGTACGAACTCCTCGCATCGCGTGCCCCGTCCCGGCCGAACCGCCGGACGGAGACCACTTCACGAAGGAGTTCCGCATCAGCGATCCCCGTACCAACGACCGAATCCGTGTCACCGAGGTCCGACTCGTCGGCCCTGGTGGTGAGCAGGTCGGCGTTGTCCCCATCGCCGTCGCCCTCCGCCTCGCGCAAGAGGCAGAGCTGGATCTGGTCGAGGTTGCTCCGAACTCGAAGCCGCCCGTGGCCAAGATCATGGACTACGGCAAGTTCAAGTACGAAGCCGCGCAGAAGGCCAAGGAGGCCCGGCGCAACCAGGCGAACACGATCCTCAAAGAGGTCCGGTTCCGTCTGAAGATCGACGCACACGACTACGAGACCAAGCGCAAGCGCGCCGAGGGCTTCCTCGCGGCTGGTGACAAGGTGAAGGCCATGATCCTCTTCCGCGGCCGTGAGCAGTCGCGTCCGGAGCAGGGCGTGCGTCTCCTCCAGCGCTTCGCCGAGGACATCGCGGAGTACGGCGTCGTCGAGTCGCGACCGACCCAGGACGGCCGCAACATGACGATGGTGATCTCGCCGCTCAAGAACAAGTCGGACGCCAAGGCCGAGTCGAACGCCAAGAAGGCCGCCGTCCGCGCCGCCAACCGCGCGCAGTCGAACCCCGAGGGCGCGAAGGCAGCCGCCGAGGCCGAGGCGCCGAGCGCCGCCGAGTAACACCGCTCCGAGCACCACCCGGGCCGTCCGGCCCCGTCGCAGCGCTGCGGCACCACGACCCCCACACCCCGTACGGAAAGGCACCCACATGCCCAAGCAGAAGACCCACTCCGGGTCCAAGAAGCGCTTCAAGATCACCGGCTCCGGCAAGATCATGAAGCAGCAGGCTGGTATGCGTCACAACCTCGAGGTCAAGGCCGCCAAGCGCAAGGCCCGCCTCAACGAGGACCAGGTCCTCGCGAAGGCCGACGTCAAGGCCGTCAAGAAGCTCCTCGGCCACTGATCGGCCCTCGCCGACCATCGCCGACCCGGAACGTTAGGAAACCACCATGGCAAGAGTGAAGAGGGCGGTCAATGCCGCCAAGAAGCGTCGCGTCGTTCTCGAGCGCGCCGAGGGCTACCGCGGTCAGCGGTCGCGCCTGTACCGCAAGGCGAAGGAGCAGGTCACCCACTCCCTCGTCTACGCGTACCGCGACCGCCGCGCCAAGAAGGGCGAGTTCCGTCGCCTCTGGATCCAGCGCATCAACGCCGCGTCGCGCGCGAACGGGCTGACCTACAACCGCCTCATCCAGGGCCTCGGGCTCGCGGGTGTCGAGGTCGACCGCCGCATCCTCGCCGACCTCGCGGTCAACAACCCGGAGACCTTCGCGGCGCTCGTCGAGACCGCCAAGAACGCGCTCCCGGCGGACACGTCCGCGCCGAAGGCCGCTGCCTGAGCCATCGCGCACCCGAGCGGGCCCGACCACGTCACGTGGTCGGGCCGCTCGCTGTTCCGGGGGCGGTCGGGAGGTCCGGTGCGGGCCCGACCCGCGCCTCCCGGCCCGCGGCGCACGCGGCTCGGACGGGCGTGACGGCCGTCCCTGCCACACTGGGCGGGTGACCGAACTGCTCGACAACCCCCGCTCCTCCCGCGTCCGGACGGTCGCACAGCTGTTCCGCAAGGAGGTCCGCGCCGAGACGCGGCGGTTCCTGCTCGAGGGGCCCCAGGCCGTGTCCGAGGCCCTGCGCTTCCGGCCCGAGCTGCTCCACGACCTGTTCGCGACCCCCACGGCTCTCGAGCGCCATCCGGAGCTCGGCGAGGCCGCGGCGGCCGCCGACCTCCCGATCGTGTTCGTGACGGAGCAGGTCCTCGAGGCGATGGCCGACACCGTCACGCCGCAGGGTGTGGTCGCCGTGTGCGAGCAGTTCCCGACGTCGGTCAAGGACGTCTTCCGGCCGGGCGCCGGCGAGGACGCGGGTCTGCCCGGTCTCGTGGCGATCCTCGAACAGGTGCGCGATCCGGGCAACGCGGGCACGATCATCCGTGCCGCGGACGCCGCGGGCGCGCAGGCCGTCGTGATGACCGGTCGGAGCGTCGACCCCTACAACCCCAAGGTGGTGCGGTCGACGACGGGGTCGCTGTTCCACGTCCCCGTGTCCGTCGGTGTCGAGCTGGCCTCGGCGGTGGACCGAGCACGCGCCGCGGGCTACACCGTGCTCGCGGCGGACGTGTCGGGCGATGAACTCCCGGTGGTGCGGAGCGACGGCATGCTCGACGGTCCGACCGCCTGGGTGTTCGGCAACGAGGCCCGCGGACTCACCGCCGCGGACCTGGCCCTCGTCGACCGCGCGGTTCGGGTGCCCATCTACGGCCAGGCGGAGTCGATGAACCTCGCGACGGCGGCGTCGGTCTGTCTGTACGAGAGCGCGTTCGCGCACCGGTCCTGACCGCTGGTGGTCCTCCACCGTCCGGCAGCCCATGCCGCTGTCCACGGTCCGGACGGTGTACCGGGAGGCCCGACGCCTGCCCGGTAGGCTTGCGTACCGTGTCAGAACCACTCGAGATCAGCGAGCCGGCGGTCGCCGCTGCCGTGGAGTCGGCACTCGTCGCCGTCCGCGCCGCGACGACGGTCGCGGAGCTCAAGCACGCCCGCGCCGAACACACCGGCGAGCAGTCGGTGCTCGCGCGGCTCAACGCGTCCATGCGGACGGTGCCGAAGGAGCAGAAGGCCGAGGCCGGCAAGCTCGTCGGCCAGGCGCGGGCCCGGGTGAACCAGGCGATCGCCGAGCAAGAGGCCGTCCTCGCCGTGGCCGAGGAGCGCGCCCGCCTCGAGTCGGAGCGGGTCGACGTCACGGCGTTGCCGGTGCGCCACCAGCCCGGCGCGCGACACCCGCTGTCGTTGCTGCAGGAGACGATCGCGGACATTTTCGTCGGCATGGGGTGGGAGGTCGCCGAGGGCCCCGAGCTCGAGCATGAGTGGTTCAACTTCGACGCCCTCAACTTCGACCAGGACCACCCCGCTCGCGCGATGCAGGACACGCTGTTCGTCGAGCCGGTCGAGCGGCACCTGCTCATGCGCACGCACACGTCGCCCGTCCAGGTCCGATCGCTCCTGGGGCGCGGTGTGCCGCTGTACGTCATCGCGCCCGGACGCGTGTACCGGTCGGACGAACTCGACGCGACGCACACGCCCGTCTTCACCCAGGTCGAGGGCATCGCTGTCGACCGGGGACTGACCATGGCGCACCTGCGCGGCACGCTCGAGCACTTCGCGCGGCAGATGTTCGGCGCCGACGCCCAGATCCGGCTCCGGCCCAACTACTTCCCGTTCACCGAGCCCTCCGCCGAGATGGACGTCTGGCAGCCGAACGCCAAGGGCGGCGCGCGCTGGGTCGAGTGGGGTGGGTGCGGCATGGTCAACCCGAACGTGCTCCGCTCGGCCGGCATCGACCCGTCCGAGTACCAGGGCTTCGCGTTCGGCATGGGGATCGAGCGGACGCTGCAGTTCCGCAACGACCTCAACGACATGCGTGACATGGTCGAGGGCGACATCCGCTTCTCGCAGCAGTTCGGAACGGTGGTCTGATGCGCGTCCCACTCCGATGGCTCGGTGAGTCCGTCGACCTCCCCGAGGACGCGACCCTCGAGCACGTCCACGCCGCCCTCGTGTCGGTCGGGTTCGAAGAAGAGGCCGAGCACGCGTTCGACCTGACGGGGCCGATCGTCGTCGGCCGAGTCCTCGAACGCGTGCCGGAGCCGCAGAAGAACGGCAAGACGATCAACTGGTGCCAGGTCGACGTGGGCGAACCGGAACCGCGGGGCATCGTCTGCGGCGCGCACAACTTCGACGTCGGTGACCTCGTGGTCGTCACGCTGCCTGGTGCCGTGCTGCCCGGTCCGTTCCCGATCGCCGCACGGAAGACGTACGGACACGTGTCCGACGGCATGATCGCCTCCGCCCGCGAGCTCGGCCTCGGCGAGGACCACGACGGCATCCTCCGCTTCGCGGACCTCGGCATGGAGCCCGAGGTCGGCGCGGACGCCATCGCGCTCCTCGGGCTCGACGACGCCGCGGTCGAGATCAACGTCACCCCCGACCGCGGGTATGCGTTCAGCATCCGCGGCGTGGCGCGCGAGTACGCTCACGCCACGGGGGCGACCTTCCACGACCCCGCCGAGCGTCCGGCTCCGCGGTCGGGTGACGGCTTCGCGGTCACCATCGCGGACGACGCACCGATCCGCGGCAACGTGGGCGCGCGGACCTTCGTGACGCGCGTGGTCCGCGGCATCGACCCGACCCGCCCGACGCCCGCCTGGATGATCGCGCGGCTCCGACTCGTCGGCGTCCGGAGCATCTCGCTGCCGGTGGACATCACCAACTACGTGATGTTCGAACTCGGCCAGCCCCTGCACGGCTACGACCTCGGCGCGCTGCAGGGCGGGCTCACCGTCCGCCGCGCGACGCCGGGCGAGACCCTCGTGACCCTGGACGACGTCGAACGCCGACTCGACCCCGAGGACCTCGTCATCGCCGATGACGCCGGCCCGGTCGGGCTCGCGGGCGTCATGGGCGGCGCGCGCACCGAGATCGGAACGGGGACGACCGACGTCCTCATCGAGGCCGCCGGATTCGATCCGGTGTCCATCGCTCGGTCGGCCCGTCGGCACAAGCTCCCGAGCGAGGCCTCGAAGCGGTTCGAGCGGGGTGTGGACCCCCTCGTGGCCGAGGCTGCGGCGGCCCGCGCCGTCGAGCTCCTCGTCGAGCTCGCGGGTGGCACCGCGGACGACCTCGGATCGACGCTCGTCGATCGCTCGCCCCGCCCGGCGGTGTCGATGCGTCTCGATGCGCCCGAGTCCGTCGTCGGCGTGGCCTACACCGAGGCCGAGGTCGTCGAGACCCTCCGGTCCGTCGGCGCCGAGGTCACGACCGACGCGGACCTGCTCACGGTCACGCCGCCGTCGTGGCGGCCGGACCTCGTCGACGACGTCTCGCTGATCGAGGAGGTCGCGCGCATCGTCGGCTACGCGCGGATCCCGAGCGTGCTGCCGGTCGCGCCGCCCGGACGTGGCCTCAGCCGTGCCCAGCGTGCCCGTCGCCGCGTCGTCGCGGCACTCGCGGCCCAGGGCCTGGTCGAGGTCGTGACGGCCCCGTTCGTCTCCACGGCGACGGCCGATGCGTTCCCCGGGATCGACGCGGCCGGCGGTCCGAGCGTCGCACTGGCGAACCCACTCGACAGCGAGCTGCACCTGCTCCGTCGTTCCGGTCTGCCCGGGCTCGTCGACATCGCCCGTCGCAACACGGCGCGTGGCCTCGTCGACGTCGCGGTGTTCGAGGCGGCCTCCGTGTTCCTGCCCGCCGTGGGGGCCGAACTCGGCACGACGACGATCCCGCGCGGTGCGGAGCGTCCCGACGACGCCACCCTCGCCGCGATGACCGCGTCGCTCCCGGCGCAGCCCACCCACGTGTCGGCCCTGCTGACGGGGTCGCGGCTCCTCAAGCAGCCCGGTGTGGCGGCCGAGCCGTACGGCGTCGCCGACGCGCTCGACGTGGCGCGGACGGTCGCGTGGGCGGTCGGTGCCGAGCTGACCGTCGCGCAGACGGAACACCCGTCGATGCATCCCGGCCGTGCGGCCCTGGTGTCGGTCGGCGATCACCCCGTCGGCGTGGTCGGCGAGCTCCTCCCGTCGACGACGGCCGACGCCGACCTGCCGCGCGTGGTCGCGGTGGTCGAACTCGACCTCGACGCCCTCGTGGCTGCGGCCCCCGCCGCGGTCCTGCCCGAGGCGATCGTCTCCTACCCCGCGGCGACGCAGGACCTGTCGCTGGTGGTCGACGTGGATGTCCCGGCGGGCGCGGTGCTCGACGCCGTCCGCGATGGCGCCGGTCCGCTGCTGGAGTATGCTCGCCTCGTGGACGACTACCGGGGCGCCGGCGTGACGGAGGGACAGAAGTCCCTGACCTTCGCGCTGCGGTTCCGCGCCACGGACCGCACGCTGACCGCCGCCGAGGCCACTGAGGCCCGAGACGGCGCCGTCCGACGTGCCGGCGAGCGATTCGGGGCGACCCTGCGCGACTGATCCACTCGGGATCAGCCTCGCCCGGGGTCGCCGCCTCCGACTCCCTCGACCGAAGTCCGATCATCAAGGTGGAACCCATGTCCGTATCCGTCGCCGTGGCGGGAGCCAGCGGCTACGCGGGTGGGGAGCTCCTGCGCGTGCTCTCCGCCCATCCCGAGTTCGACGTCAGGACGGTGACGGCGTTCTCGAACGCCGGACAACCGCTCATCGCGACACAGCCGCACCTCCGCTCGCTCGCACACCTCACCCTGACCGAGACCACCCCGGAGCAGCTGCGCGGGCACGACGTCGTGTTCCTCGCGCTCCCCCACGGCCAGTCCGGCGCGATCACCGAGCAGCTCGGGGACGACGCGCTCGTGGTCGACTGCGGTGCGGACCACCGTCTGACGGACCCGGCCGACTGGTCGGCGTTCTACGGCGGTGCGTACCACGGCGCGTGGACGTACGGTCTACCCGAACTCGTGCGGGCCGGCGGATCGGGCACCGCCGCCAAGCAACGGTCCGAGCTCGTCGGGACGAAGCGCATCGCAGTACCGGGGTGCAACGTCACCGCCGTGACCCTGGGGATCGCGCCTGGGGTCGCCGCGGGCGTCGTGGAGACGGACGACATCGTCGCGGTGCTGAGCGTCGGGCCGTCGGGCGCGGGCAAGAAGCTCGCGACGACCTACCTGGCCGCCGAGATCCTGGGGTCCGCGTCCGCCTACGCGGTCGGGGGCAGGCACCGGCACGTGCCGGAGATCCAGCAGAACCTCCGCGTCGCCGGGGCCTCGTCGGTGCGGGTGTCCTTCACACCCGTGCTCGTCCCGATGGCCCGGGGCATCCTCGCGACCACGTCCGCGCGGCTCGCGCCCGGTGTGGGCGCGCACGACGTCCGGCTGGCCTGGGAACAGGCGTACGCCGACGAACCGTTCGTCCACCTCCTGCCCGAGGGCGAGTACCCGCGCGTCGCGGACACGGTCGGTGCGAACACGGCGCTCGTGGGCATCGCGGTCGACGAGGCCGCTCGACGCGTCGTCGCGATCTCGGCGCTGGACAACTTGGCCAAGGGCACGGCCGGTGCCGCTGTGCAGTCCACCAACATCGCGCTCGGTCTGCCGGAGACGCTCGGTCTCTCGATCGACGGAGTCGCCCCGTGAGCGCGGTGACCGACGGGACCGCGGTGCCGTCCCTCCAGGGCGTCACGGCCGCGGCCGGGTTCCGCGCGACGGGCGTGACCGCCGGCTTGAAGCCGAGTGGCAAGCCGGACGTCGCCCTCGTCGTCAACGACGGTCCGTCCGACGCGGTCGCCGCGGTGTTCACGAGCAACCGGGCGAAGGCGAACCCGGTCATCTGGTCCCAGCAGGTCGTCGCGGACGGCGTCGCGCGTGCGGTCGTCCTCAACTCGGGCGGTGCGAACTGCTTCACCGGGTCCTTCGGGTTCCAGACGACGCACCAGACGGCCGAGGCGGTGGCCGACGTCATCGGTGTCGGTGCAGCTGACGTCGTGGTGTGCTCGACCGGCCTCATCGGGGTCGGGGGCGAGGCCTTCCGCGAGGGCGTGCTCCGCGGTGTCGGACTGGCTGCCGCCGGGCTCAGCACGGACGGCGGTCCGGCGGCGGCCGAGGCGATCATCACCACCGACACGCACGCCAAGCAGTCGGTGGTGTCCGTCGACGGCTGGACGATCGGTGGCATGGCGAAGGGCGCCGGGATGCTCGCGCCCGGGCTCGCGACGATGCTCGTGGTGATCACGACGGATGCCGACCTGGCGTCGGACGCGCTGGACCAGGCCCTCCGCGCGGCAACACGCGTCACGTTCGACCGCGTCGACTCCGACGGCTGCATGTCCACGAACGACACGGTCGTGCTCATGGCCTCCGGCGCCTCCGGGACGACCCCCGAGGTCGGTGACTTCCAGGAGGCCCTCACCGCGGTGTGCGCGGACCTCGCGCGTCAGCTCCAGCAGGACGCCGAGGGCGCGAGCCACGACATCGCGATCGAGGTCGTCGGCGCGGCCAGCGAGGACGACGCGGTGACGGTCGGGCGCAGCGTCGCCCGCAACAACCTGTTCAAGGCCGCCGTGTTCGGCAACGACCCCAACTGGGGGCGGGTGCTCGCGGCGATCGGCACGACGGACGCCGAGTTCGACCCGTACGCGGTCGACGTCAGCATGAACGGGGTCCGCGTGTGTCACGCCGGCGCTCCGGACCGCCCGAGCGACCAGGTCGACCTGACGCCGCGCGACACGCACGTGCACATCGACCTCGGGGTCGGCCCCCACGCGGCGACGATCCTGACGAACGACCTGACGCACGACTACGTGCACGAGAACAGCGCGTACTCGAGCTGATGGCGAACGGAACACACGTGGACAACGACGGACTCCTCACCGAGGACCAGGAACTCGCCGCGGTCAAGGCCGCCACGCTCATCGAGTCGCTGCCCTGGATCAAGCGCTACTCCGGCAAGGTCGTCGTCGTGAAGTTCGGCGGCAACGCGATGGTGAACGACGACCTCAAGCGCGCGTTCGCCGAGGACATGGTCTACCTGCGCTACGCGGGGCTCCACCCGGTGGTGGTGCACGGTGGTGGCCCGCAGATCTCGGCCGCGCTCGAGCAACAGGGCATCGCGTCGGAGTTCCGTGGCGGGTACCGCGTGACCACGACCGAAGCGATCACGGTCGTGCGCGACGTCCTGGCCGGTGAGGTCAACCGCGAGATCGTCGACCTGCTCGACGAGCACGGCGCTGGACTCGGGGTCGGCGTGTCCGGCGACGGCGGCTCGTTGTTCTCCGGGCACAAGCGCGGTGTGGTCATCGACGGCGAGGAGTTCGACCTCGGTCACGTCGGCGACATCACCGAGGTCGACCCAACCGAGGTGCTCGCCGCGATCGAGGCCAACCGGATCCCGGTGGTGTCGAGCATCGCGATCGACGAGAGCGATCCGGAGCAGGCCCTCAACGTGAACGCCGACGCCGCGGCGGCAGCCCTGGCGATCGCGCTGCGCGCGTCGAAGCTCATGATGCTGACCGACGTGCCGGGGCTGTACCGGAACTGGCCCGACCGGGACTCCGTGATCGACCTCATCTCGGTCGACGAACTCCGGGAACTCCTGCCGAGCCTCGAGTCCGGCATGATCCCGAAGATGACCGCCTGTCTCGATGCCGTGGTCGCGGGCGTCGGCGGCGCGACCATCATCGACGGCCGTATCCCGCACTCCATCCTCCTCGAGGTGTTCACCCTGCGCGGTGCCGGCACCGAGGTCATCCCCAACGAACGACGCGCGCCTGGACACCCGGCCGCTGCTGACGAACGGAACGAAGCATGAGCATGACGACCCAGACTGGCTGGAACGACCGGTTCGGCGCGTCGCTCATGCGATCGCTGACCCCACCGAAGATCATGCTCGAGCGCGGCCGCGGCTGCCGGGTGTGGGACGTCGACGGCAAGGAGTACCTCGACTTCCTGGCGGGCATCGCCGTGAACTCGCTCGGTCATGCCCACCCCGCGGTGGTCGAGGCCGTGACGGACCAGGCGTCGAAGCTCATGCACGTGTCGAACTACTTCGCCACGCCGCCGCAGCTCGAGCTCGCGGAACGCCTCAAGCGCATCACCGGCGCGGGGGACGCGGGTCGCGTCTACTTCGGTAACTCCGGGGCCGAGGCGAACGAAGCCGCGTTCAAGCTCGCACGGCTGAACAAGGGCGACGGGTCCCGCACGCGGATCCTCGCGTTGCAGAACTCGTTCCACGGACGCACGATGGGTGCCCTCGCGCTCACCGGCAAGCCCGCCCTCCGCGAGGACTTCGAGCCGATGATCCCCGGGGTCGAACACATCGACTCCACCATCGAGGCGCTCGAGGCCGCGATCGACGACCATGTCGCCGCACTCGTGCTCGAACCGATCAAGGGCGAGGCCGGCGTCGTCGACCTGCCCGAGGGCTTCCTCGCGGCGGCGCGAGCGCTGACGGAGCAGCACGGCGCGTTGCTCATCCTCGACGAGATCCAGACCGGCGTGGGACGCACCGGGTCGTGGTTCGCCTTCCAGGGGCACGGGATCACGCCCGACGCGATCACGATCGCGAAGGGCATCGCCGGAGGCTTCCCGATCGGCGCACTCGTCACGTTCGGGTGGGCGTCCGACCTGTTCTCCGCAGGCCAGCACGGGTCCACCTTCGGCGGGAACCCGTTGGCGACGCGGGTCGCGAACGCAGTGCTCGGCGAGATCGAGACCACCGGGCTCGTGGAGGCGGCGCGCGGCAAGGGCGAGCGCATCCGCGCCGGGATCGCAGCCATCGGCAGCCCGCTCGTCGACGAGGTGCGGGGCGAGGGCCTCCTCGTCGGGATCGGACTCACCCGACCCGTCGCCCCCGCGATCAACACGGCCGCGCTCGAGCGCGGGCTCATCGTCAACGCTCCGAACGAGTCATCCATCCGGATCGCACCGCCGCTCATCGTGTCCGACGCCGAGATCGACGAGTTCCTGGTGATCCTCGCGCAGGCGATGGAGGCAGCGGCATGACCCGCCACTTCCTCCGGGACGACGACCTCACCCAGGCGGAGCAGCTCGAGATCCTCGATCTCGCCGCGGCGATGAAGGTCGACCGCTGGGGCGCGAAGCCGCTGGCGGGGCCCCAGAGCGTGGCGGTCATCTTCGACAAGTCCTCCACCCGGACGCGCGTGTCGTTCCACGTCGGCATCAGCGACCTCGGGGGCAGCCCGCTCATCATCTCCACCGCCAACAGTCAGCTCGGCGGCAAGGAGACCCCGTCCGACACGGCGCGCGTGCTCGAACGGATGGTGTCCGCCATCGTCTGGCGCACGTACGCGCAGGCCGGGCTCGAGGAGATGGCCGCCGGGACCACGGTGCCGGTCGTGAACGCGCTGTCGGACGACTTCCATCCCTGCCAGCTCCTCGCGGACCTCCTGACGATCCGCGAGCACCGGGGCACGCTCGCCGGTCAGACGATCGCCTTCGTCGGCGACGGCGCGAGCAACATGGCCCAGTCCTACCTGCTCGCGGGGACGACCGCGGGCATGCACGTCCGTGTCGCGGCCCCCGCCGCGTTCGCACCCGACCGGCAGGTCGTCGCCGACGCCGAGCGCGTCGGTGCGCGGACCGGTGGCTCCGCCCTCGTCGTGACGGATCCCGTCGCGGCGGTGAGCGGTGCCGACGTCGTCGTCACCGACACCTGGGTGTCCATGGGCAAGGAGGACGAGAAGCAAGCGCGCCTCGAGACCTTCGCCGGGTACCGCGTCGACGACGAGCTCATGGCGCACGCCGCCGACGACGCCGTGTTCATGCACTGCCTGCCCGCCGACCGCGGCTACGAGGTGACCGAAGCGGTCATCGACGGTCCGCGGAGCATCATCTGGGACGAGGCCGAGAACCGACTGCACGCGCAGAAGGCCCTCCTCGCCTGGCTCCTCGACCACGCGGCCGACTGACCTCGGCCCGCGACGACATCCACCACCCCGCACCCCCGCATCCCCTGAGAAGGAGAACCATGGCAGACCGCGTCGTACTCGCGTACTCCGGAGGGCTCGACACCTCCGTCGGCATCGGATGGCTCAAGGACGCCACCGGCAAGGAGGTCGTGGCACTCGCCGTCGACGTCGGCCAGGGCGGCGAGGACATGGACCGCATCCGTCAGCGCGCGCTCGACTGCGGCGCCGTCGAGTCGATCGTCGTCGACGCCAAGGACGAGTTCGCCGACGACTACCTGATGCCGGCGCTCAAGGCGAACGCCCTCTACCAGAAGCGCTACCCGCTCGTGTCCGCCCTGAGCCGGCCGCTCATCGCGAAGCACCTCGCCCTCACCGCCAAGCAGCTCGGCGCGGACAGCGTCGCCCACGGCTGCACCGGCAAGGGCAACGACCAGGTCCGGTTCGAGGCAGCGGTCGCCGCGATCGCCCCCGACCTGACGAGTGTCGCGCCGGTCCGGGACCTCGCACTCACGCGCGACAAGGCGATCGTGTACGCGCAGGAGCACGACCTGCCCATCGAGCAGAGCAAGAAGTCGCCGTACTCGATCGACCAGAACGTCTGGGGCCGCGCCGTGGAGACCGGGTTCCTCGAGGACCCGTGGAACCCGCCGATCGAGGACCTGTACTCGTACACGCAGGACCCGACGGTCGAGCGCGCCGCGGACGAGGTCACCATCACGTTCGAGCACGGCGTTCCGGTCGCGATCGACGGACAGCGCTTCAGCGCACTCCGCATCGTGCAGGAGCTCAACGCACTGGCGGGCAAGCACGGCGTCGGGCGGATCGACGTGGTCGAGGACCGGCTCGTCGGCATCAAGAGCCGCGAGGTCTACGAGGCGCCCGCCGCGATGGCGCTCATCGCGGCGCACGAGGAACTCGAGAGCCTGACGCTCGAACGTGACGTCAACCGCTACAAGCGCGGGGTCGAGTCCGAGTGGGCGAACCTCGTGTACGACGGTCTCTGGTTCTCCGGGCTCAAGCGCAGCCTCGACGCGTTCATCGAGGACACCCAGCAGTACGTGTCCGGTGACATCCGCCTGCAGCTGCACGGCGGCCGTGCGACCGTGACGGGCCGTCGGAGCGAGCAGTCCCTGTACGACTTCGACCTCGCCACGTACGACACGGGCGACACGTTCGACCAGTCGCTGTCCAAGGGCTTCATCGAGATCTGGTCCCTGCCGAGCAAGATCTCCGCTCGGCGCGACCTGGCCAACTGAGGCGGAGCGGCGGCATGGCGGACGAGCAGAGCACGAGCAGGGCCGGCGAGGCCGGCGCGCTGTGGGGCGGGCGGTTCAGCAGCGGTCCCTCCCCGGAGCTCGTCGAACTGAGCAGGTCCACGCAGTTCGACTGGCAGCTGGCGCCGTACGACATCGCGGGGTCGCGGGCACACGCCCGCGCCCTCGCGGTGGCCGGGTACCTGTCCGAGGACGAACTCAGCCGGATGCTGGACGGTCTCGACCGCCTGGACGCTGCGGTCGCGGCCGGCACGGCCCGACCGGGCCAGGACGACGAGGACGTGCACTCGGCGCTCGAGCGTCTGCTCATCGAGGACATCGGGGGCGACCTCGGTGGGAAGCTCCGGGCCGGCCGCAGCCGGAACGACCAGATCGCGACGCTGGTGCGGCTGTACCTGCTCGACCACGCGCGACGGATCGGGCACCTGCTGGTGGACCTCATCGACGCGCTCAGTGCGCAGGCGGACGCCCACCGTGACGCCGTGATGCCCGGGCGCACGCACCTGCAGCACGCGCAGCCGGTGTTGCTCGCGCACCACCTGCTCGCCCACGCTTGGCCGCTGGTCCGTGACCTCGAGCGCTTCCGTGACTGGGCCTCCCGGGCATCCGCGTCCCCCTACGGCGCGGGTGCGCTCGCCGGGAGCTCACTCGGTCTCGATCCCGCCGCGGTCGCGGCAGACCTGGGATTCGCTCGCCCCACCGAGAACTCGATCGACGCGACGGCGTCGCGCGACGTCGTGGCGGAATTCGCCTACGTCACCGCGCAGATCGGGATCGACGTGTCGCGGCTGGCCGAGGAACTCATCGTCTGGAACACGAAGGAGTTCGGCTTCGTCCGGCTGCACGACGGGTTCTCGACCGGGTCGAGCATCATGCCGCAGAAGAAGAACCCGGACATCGCGGAACTCGCGCGCGGCAAGAGCGGCCGCCTCATCGGCAACCTCACCGGGCTGCTCGCGACGCTCAAGGGACTCCCGTTGGCGTACAACCGCGATCTCCAAGAGGACAAGGAGCCGGTGTTCGACTCCGTCACGCAACTCGAGGTGCTGCTCCCGGCGTTCACCGGCATGGTCGCGACCGTCGAGTTCGACACGCAGCGCATGGCGACGCTCGCGCCGCAGGGGTTCTCCCTCGCGACGGACGTGGCCGAGTGGCTGGTGCGCCGCGGTGTGGTGTTCCGTGACGCGCACGAGATCTCGGGTGCCTTGGTGCGCTTCTGCGAGGAGCGCGGCCTCGAGCTCGACGAACCGAGTGATGCGGATTACCGGTCCGTCTCCGAACACCTGACCCCGGACGTCCGCTCGGTCCTGACCGTCGAGGGGAGCGTCGCCAGTCGCGCTGGTGCCGGAGGGACGGCACCGGAGCGCGTCGCCGAACAGGTCGTGGCCCTCACCGCTCGGATCCGATCGCTGACCGAGGCGGCGCCGCTCGCGTGATCGACGAGGCAGGGGTGCTCGGCGAGCCCGCGCTGGCGGCTGCTCCCGCGCTGCTCGGTGCGACCATCACCGGTCGCGGCGTGACCGTGCGCATCACCGAGGTCGAGGCCTACATGGGCGAGACCGACCCGGGGTCGCACGCGTTCCGCGGTCCGCGGCAGCGCAACCGCCACCTGTTCGGTGCGCCAGGGACCCTGTACGCCTATCGCTCGTACGGCATCCACACCTGCCTCAACGTCGTCAGTGGACCGGACGGATTCGCCTCCGGGTCGTTGCTGCGCGCGGGGGCGGTGGTCGAGGGCGTCTCGCTTGCGCGGGAGCGACGCGGTGACCGCGTGCCCGACGTCGGTCTCGCCCGCGGGCCGGGCAACCTCGGTCAGGCGCTCGGCGCGATGCTCACGGACGACGGTTCGAGCGTGCTCGACGGCCGCGGACCCTACGTCCTCCGCTTCGCCGACGGACTGGAGGAGCGACTCGCCTCGTCGACGACCGCGCTCCTCGACGAATCCCTCGCGGACGGCAGACCGCGGATCTCCGTCGGCCCGCGGGTCGGTGTCGGGGGCGTGGCGGGAGGGCGCGCGTTCCCGTGGCGATTCTGGCTGACGGGCGAACCGACCGTGTCCTCGTACCGGCGCCATCCCCAGGCGACGGACTGAGCGCAGTCGGGTGGGCGACGCGCACTACGATGACGGGGTGCCCAGCGATACCGTTCCCGAGGTCCTGACGCGCCAGCAGAACGACCCGTCCTTCGACTCGATCTGGGACGAACTGCAGTGGCGCGGGCTCGTCCACGTCTCGACCGACGAGACCGCATTGCGGGCAGCGCTCGAAGCCGGTCCGTTGACGTACTACTGCGGGTTCGACCCGACCGCGCCGAGCCTGCACTGCGGGAACCTGTACCAGCTCCTGCTCATGCGCCGACTGCAGCTGGCCGGCCACAAGCCGCTCGGCCTGGTCGGTGGGTCCACCGGGCTCATCGGTGACCCCCGACCGACCGCCGAACGGACCCTCAACGACCGCGCGACCGTCGAGGAGTGGGTGACGCGCCTCCGCGCGCAGGTGTCGCGGTTCCTCAGCCCCGACGGCGAGAACGGGCTGCGCATGGTGAACAACCTCGACTGGACGGCGCCGCTGTCCGCCATCGACTTCCTGCGTGACATCGGCAAGTACTTCCGCGTCAACACGATGCTCCGCAAGGACGCGGTGGCAGCTCGGCTGAACTCGGACGCCGGGATCAGCTACACCGAGTTCAGCTACCAGATCCTCCAGGGCCTCGACTACCGCGAGCTCCACCGTCAGTACGGCTGCACGTTGCAGACGGGCGGCAGCGACCAGTGGGGCAACCTGACGAGCGGCACCGAACTGATCCGCCGCACCGAGGGTGCCGTCGTCCACGCGCTCGGGACTCCGCTCATCACGAACTCCGACGGCACGAAGTTCGGCAAGAGCGAGGGCAACGCCGTCTGGCTCGACCCGGAGATGACGACGCCGTACGCGTTCTACCAGTTCTGGCTCAACACGGCGGACGCGGACGTCATCGAGCGGCTCAAGGCGTTCACGTTCCTCTCGCGCGCCGAGATCGAGCGGCTCGAGCACGCGGTGGCGGACGAGCCCTTCCGGCGAGAAGCCCAGCGCGCGCTCGCGTTCGCGGTGACGTCGCTGGTGCACGGCGAAGCGGCGACGCGGGCGGCGATCGAGGCCGCGTCGGCGCTGTTCGGCAACGGTGACCTCGCCGCCCTGGACACGGGGACCCTCCGCGCCGCGATCGCGGAGTTGCCGTCGGTCACGCTCGCACCCGACGTCGACGTCGCACGCGCGCTGGTGGAGACCGGACTCGTCGAGTCCCTCGGCAAGGCCCGGCGTGCGATCGAGGAGGGCGGGGTCTCGGTGAACAACCAGCGAGTCACCGACCCGACCGCGCGCATCGACGCCGATGTCCTGGCCGGGGGAGTGGTCGTGCTCCGGCGCGGGAAGAAGACGTTGGCCGGCGTCACCATCGGCTGAACCGCCTCGACCACGAACGCCCGGACTCCCGGTGAGGACGGGCGTTCTGTCGTACCTGGGGCGTCCATCAGCACTGGCGGTGCATCCTGAAGGCGGCCGCGACACGCCCGGGATGTGGGGTGGTTTGCTGGGTGGTGGGGTGGTGCGTAAAGTAATCACTCGTCACCCCAAAGGTGCGGCGGAGCGGCCGGGACAGTGTCCCGGAGCG
>NZ_QKTT01000017.1:0-57260 GCF_003234555.1 Curtobacterium sp. MCBD17_019
GGCCGGCGGGACCGGACGGGTGGGGCGCGGTGCTGGGTGGAGAGGGAGGTGCGGAGGGTGTGGGGTCCGGCCCCGCACCTCCCGGCTGGTCAGGCGGTGGCCGGCTGGTGCCGGAACCGTGCCGCCCGGTGGCTGGCGGGGAGGTGCGGGCCGCGTCCCGAGAGCCGTTCGCGGAACGTGCCCGTGCGGGGCGTCTCGGGCAGCATGCCACGACGACGGAGTTCGGGCACGACGTCGGCGATGAACGACCGGTACGAACCCGGCGTGACGTAGGGCGTGTAGTTGAAGCCGTCGAGGTCGGTGTCGGTCACCAGGGCCTCGATGCGGTCGACGACCTCGGTCGGCGTGCCGGTCAGGACGAACTCGCGCATGCCGTTCCGGATGAAGTCCGCGGTGGCCTCGCGCACGGACGTGCCCTTGTACCGCTCGACCTGGGTCCGGCCGCCCTCGGTGGTGACGTCCGAGAACGAGCCCTCGGGGTCGAGCGCGGCGAGGTCGATGCCGGTCATGCTCGCGTAGTAGACGCGTGCGGCGTCCGGGTCGACGTAGGAGAGGTACTCCTCGAGCTGGTCCTCCGCCTGTGCCGTGGACGGTGCGGTGATGACCGACAGACCGGAGACGGTGCGGATGTCGGTCCCGGCCCTCCCGGCCTGCTCGGCGCGGGTGCGGATGTCGGTGACCTGCGCGGCCAACGAGGACGCGTCCTTGCCCTGCAGGAACACGAGCTCCGCGTTGCCCGCGGCGAAGGCGCGACCCGATGACGACGCGCCGGCCTGGAACAGCACGGGCGTGCGCTGCGGCCCGGGCTCGGTGTTGGCGTAGCCCTCGACGTCGAAGTACCGGCCGTGGTGCACCACCTTGTGCACCTTGCTCGCGTCCGCGTACCGACGTGCGCCCTTGTCGGCGAGGACGGCGTCGTCCTCCCACGAGCCCTCGAGGAGCGCGTAGCTCAGCTCGAGGTACTCCTGCGCGATCGCGTACCGCTCGTCGTGCGGCACGTAGCGGTCCTTGCCGAACAGCTCCGTGACGACCGCGCTCGACGTCGTGACGACGTTCCAGGCGATGCGGCCGCGGGTCAGGTGGTCGAGCGTGGCGAAGCGGCGTGCGTTCGCGAACGGCGGCTCGAAGCTCGTCGACGACGTCACGCCGAAGCACAGGCGTGGGGCGGCCGCGGCCATGGCGGGGACGAGGAGCATCGGGTCGTTCTTCGGGATCTCGACGCCCTGCTCGAAGGCCACGTCGGGCACGACGCCGTCGATCACCGGGTACCCGTACGAGTCGGCGAGGAACATGAAGTCGAACCCGCCGTCGTCGAGCATGCGGGCCAGGTCGGTCCAGTGCTCGAGCTCCTTGTAGCGCCACGTCGTGTTGTCCGGGTGCGCCCAGAGCCCCTGGCTCGTGAGGTTCACGCCGTTGATCTCGAACGCGCCGAGGAACAGTTCCTTCGTCATGCTCGCCCTCCTGTGAGCCACGCGGTGAGCTCACGGTCGAATCGGTCGCGGGTGTCCGCGGACATCCCGGTGGCCCGCGTGCCGGTGCGCGCGAGGTCGGCCAGGGCCTGGTCGTCGAACCCCCACGTCGTGCGGGCGATCGCGTACTGGTCGGACACGGTGGCCCCGAACCAGAGCGGGTCGTCCGCGTTCAGGGTCACCGGGACCCCGCGCTCGACGAGGACCGGGGCGGGGTGCGACGCGAGGTCGGCGACGACGCCGAGCCGCACGTTCGACACCGGGCAGACGTCGCAGACGATCCCCTCGGCCGCCAGCCGATCGGTGACGCGGGCGTCCTCGACCGCTCGGAACCCGTGCGAGATCCGGGAGGCACCGAGCACGTCGAGCACGGCCGTCACGCGGTCCGGCCCGCCGGTCTGGCCCGCGTGGCTCACGACCGGGAGGCCCGCCGCCCGTGCGGCGCGCGCCGCACCGACGAACGGGGCCAGGTCGCCGTCCTCGTCGAAGCAGGCGGTGCCGAGCGCGGTGACGCCGCTGCCGGCGAAGCGGGCGGCGAGCGCACCGAGCTCGTCGGCGAGGTCCGCGTCGGCGTCGGTGTTGAGCGTCAGGTCGGCACCGACCTCGACGGGCGTGCCCGCGGCGGCGGCGTCGGCGGCCGCCTCGGCGAAGGCCGCGAGGACGGTGCGCAGGACCTGCTCGTTCCCGCCGAGACGCTCGGCGTACAGCTGCGGCTCGACGGCGGGCTCGAGGTACCGGACGCCCTCGGCGGCCTCGGCGTGCACGAGTGCCCGGCAGAGTGCGGCGAGGTCCTCGTGCGTCGCGACGAGGGCCGGGACGGTGCCGTACGCGTCGAAGAACGCCCAGACGTCGGCGAACCGCTCCGGCCGGTGGAACGGGAGGCCGCGTCGCGTCGCGAGGGCGCGGACCGCGTCGACCGGGTAGCTGCCGTCGAGGTGCGCGTGGAGGTGGGTCTTCGGCAGGGCGCGGAGCCGGTCGTCGGCGGTGGTGTGGACCGGCATCTGCACGTCCGGCAGCGTAGGGCGAGGGCACCACGGCTGTCGCATAGGATGCGCCACTGGGGCCATAAGCAGCGCTGATGTGCCCGCCGACACGGGGATCGGCGCGGTGCGGCGCCGCACCCGGGCCCGGATCCGTTACACGCCGGAAACGCGCGGAGCGCGCGAGCGAGGAGGACCACGCCGTGCCCGTCGACCTCGACCTCCGGCTCCTCCGCGCGTTCGTCGTGCTCGTCGCCGAGCAGGGGTTCACCGCCGCTGCCGCCGTGACCGGGGTGTCGCAGCCGGCCCTGAGTCAAGCCATCCGACGACTGGAGGACGTCCTCGGGGTCGAACTCGTCGACCGCCGGGGCCGGACGCCCGGGAGCGGTGTGCGGCTCACCCCGGCGGGGCACGCGTTCCACGTCGACGCCGTCGCCGTGCTGGCCGCCGCGGAGCGCGCGGTGGCCCGGGCTCGTCGGGTCGCCGCCCGGCCGCGCGTCGTCGTCGGGTTCGGCACGAGCGCGCCACGGGCCCTGACCGGTCTCGCCGTGCGCGAGGGCGAGGCCGCCGACGTCGAGGTCGTGCTCGAGCACGTCCCGTGGGGCAGCGAGCACCAGCGGCTCGCGGCGGGTGAGGTCGACGTGCTCGTGGCGCAGCTCTCCCCCGGGTTCGCGGAGGCCGACTGGGTCGCCACGGTCCTCGGCACGCGCGACCTCGTCGCCGTGTTCCGCGCCGACCACCCGCTCGCCGGACGCACGGCACTGGCGCTCGCGGACCTCGACGACGAGCCGATCGTCGACGCCGCCTCGGACCGGGACTTCTGGATCGCGGCGGCACGGCCGGACGGGCGGGCTCCCGTCGTCGTCGGACCCCCGGCGCGGACGGTCGAGGAGATGCTCGCGCAGGTGGCGGCCGGGCGGGGCATGGCGTTCACGAGCACGACGGTGGCCGAGAACGCCGGGGGCACGGGACTCGCGTTCGTGCGGATGGTGGGCCTCCCGGCGGTCACCGTCGCCATGGTCCGCCGACGCGACGACGACCGCGCGCACGTCCTGGACCTGGTCGAGCGCGTCCGCCGGTCCTGGGCCGACCCGGCCGCCTGACCGGCGCTGTGGCCCCGGTGCCGGCCGCCTCGGGCCTCGCCAGCGCCGGCCCCCTCGGGCCTGGCCGGTGCCGGGGCCCTCGGGCCTCGCTGGCTCCAGCCGGCTCCGGCTGGCCGGTCAGCGGGTGACGAGGGCGCTGTCGATGCTCTGGATCACGGACTCGAGGGTCTGGTCGATCCGGACGACGAGCCCGGCCTCGTCGGCCTGCAACGGCTCGAGCGTCGCGAGCTGCGAGCCGAGCAGCGAGTCGGGCATGTACTCGTGGTGCCGACGGCGCTGCCGTTCGGCGATGACGTCCTCGTCGCCGGTGAGGAACACGAAGAACAGGTCGGGGTTCGTCGAACGGAGGCGGTCCCGGTAGACCCGCTTCAGCGCGGAGTTCGCCATGACGCAGCGCTGCCCCTGGGCCTCGATCGCGGCGATGCGGGCCGCGCAGATGTCGAGCCACGGCCAGCGGTCCTCGTCGGTCAGGGGATGCCCGGACCGCATCTTCTCCTTGTTCGCCTGGGGGTGCAGGTCGTCGGCGTCGACGAACTGGGTGCCCTCCCAGTGGCGCGCGAGGGCGGAGCCGATGGTCGTCTTGCCCGAACCGGACACCCCCATGACGACGACGGGGCGATGACCGGTCACAGCGCGCCCTTGGCGTCGTCGCCGAGCGGCACCGGGCGGAGGACCCGCACCTCGAGCGGACTCGCGAGCAACGGCTGCACGCGCTGCGTGAAGGCGGTGAACTCGGGCGCGGCGCCGTGCTGCTCGAGGGTCTGCTGGTCGCTCCACTGCTCGATGAGCACGAGGACGCCCTCGCCGGCCTCGTGCAGCGCGTAGCGGAGGTTGCCCTCGTCCTGCTGTGCGACCGGCACGTACTCCTGCACGGCGGCGGTCAGGTCCGCGACGGACTCGGGCTTCGGACGGAAGGTCGCGACGACGACGATCGGATCGGTCATGGGCCCACAGTACGAACCGGTGCGTGCGCCGCTCCCAGGGCGTCCGGAGGCTCGCGCTCGCGGCGGCGAGAGGCAATGGGATCGGCCGTGGCGGGGCGCGGCGCGAGCGCGAGCGCGAGCGCGCAGGACATGCCGCTCACGTCATGAGCTGAGCGGCGCGTTGTGCGATCTCGCGAGCAGTGAGCGGCGCGTTGTGCGATCTCGCGAGCAGCGGTTGGCCGACCCTGCCTACAGGATGACGCGCTCGGCGGCGAGGTCGGCGCTGAGCCGGTCGAGCGCCGGCCCACGGCCGAGCAGCCGCAGCGACCCGAGCGCGCGGCGCACCGCGAACGTCGCGACCGCGGGCGTGCCGTCCGGACGGTGGAAGTGGATGGCGATGACCGCGCGGTGGGGGGACGAGGAGCCGTCGGGGAGGTCCTCGACACCGACGTGCACGACCCGCGTCCACCGGACCACGAGCACCCGCAGGGCCTGCCGCCCGTCGAGTTGCCACAGGGACGCCTCGGTCGCGCCGAACCCCCAGACGACGTGGCGCCCGAGGGCGACCTCGGGATGCGCGCGCCCGACGAGGTCGCGGAGTTCGCTCGTCGGCACCGCCGGCACGAGCCGCACGGTCGGGTCGATGCTGCGGATCGCCCGTCCGAGCGACAGGTCGGTCGTCCGGACGCGCTTCGACCATGACATGCCGACGCCGAGCGCCACGATGAGCACCCCCACGAGCGTCGCGAGGAACTGCACGACCCCGAGCACACGGAGGTCCGCGGCGGGATCCGTGCTCACCACCGTCACCCGCACGACGAGCAGCGCCACCCACAGCACGACGACGCCCCACCGCACGATCGCCCAGCGGTCGACGCCGCGCGCGATGCGGCGGTCCGGGCCGAGGTGGGTGGTCACCGTCCGATCCTCGCACGCAGCGGTCCCCGGCGAAGCGCCGAGTTCGGGGGGTCCGGCGACCCGGGGAACCGCCAGAGGACCCGCCTACGATCGCCCCGTGAGCACCGAGGACCCGGACCAGCGCGACGCCGCTCGACACCACCGCCCGGCGCCCGGTGCCGACCGCCCCGCGCCCGGTGCCGACCGCCGCGCGTCCGGCACTGCCATCGCGGCGCCCCTTGCCGCGGAACCCGTCGACCGCCCGCTGCACCTGCCCGACCGCACACGGACGATCGCCGCCGCGGCCGTGGGGCTCGTGGCCGGGATCGTGTTCCTCGCCGTCGCCGAGATCGTCGCGCTCCTGCTCAACGGTGCCGGCAGTCCGCTCGTCGCGGTCGGCTCGGCCGCGATCGACCTCGCGCCGCGGTGGGTGAAGGACCTCATGGTGACGCTGTTCGGCACGGGCGACAAGGCGGCGTTGTTCGTCCTCATGGCAGTGCTCCTCGCCCTGATCACCGCGGCGGCGGGCGTCCTCGAGCGCCGTCGTCCGCCGTTCGGCACCGTCGTGTTCGGCGTCGGCGGGGTGATCGCACTCGTCGCGGTGATGACCCGTTCCGGCAGCGGGAGCCTCGACGGTGCGCCCTCGGTCGTCGGGGTCCTCGCGGCGGTCGTCACGCTCCGCCTGGGCATGCAGCGGTTCCGGCGGTGGGACGCCGCCGCCGAGCAGGACGCGACCCCGACCGCAGCGAGCACGATGACGGGCTCCCCCGCGGTGCAACGCCGGGCGTTCCTCGGGTGGACGCTGACCCTCGGCGTCACCGCGCTCGTCGTCGGGGCCGGCGCGCGCGTCGTCGACGCGGCGAGCTCCGCCGCAGCGGCCGTCAAGCGCGCCGTCCACCTGCCGACACCGGCCGTGCACGAGCGCGCGGTCCCGGCCGGCGCGAGTCTCGGCGTGCACGGGATCACGCCGTACGTCACCCCCAACGCCGAGTTCTACCGGATCGACACCGCGCTGCGCGTGCCGTCGGTCGATCCCGACACCTGGAAGCTCCGGATCACCGGCATGGTCGACCACGACGTCGAGATCTCGTTCGCCGACCTGCTCGCCCGGCCGCTCGAAGAGCACATGGCCACCATGAGCTGCGTCTCGAACGAGGTCGGCGGCGACCTCATCGGCAACGCGCTCTGGCTCGGGTACCCGATCCGGCACCTGCTCGCCGAGGCCGGCCCGCACGCGTCGGCGGACATGGTGCTCTCGCGGAGCGTCGACGGGTTCACCGCGGGCACACCCCTCGACGTGCTGCAGGACGCCGGCACGGACGCGATCCTGGCGGTCGGCATGAACGGCGAGCCGCTGCCCGCCGAACACGGGTTCCCGGTCCGCATGGTGGTCCCCGGCCTGTACGGCTACGTGTCCGCCACGAAGTGGGTGACCGAGCTCACCGTCACGCGGTTCGCCGACGCCGAGGGCTACTGGACACCCCGCGGGTGGAGCGCGCACGGGCCGGTCAAGCTCGAGTCGCGGATCGACACGCCACGGTCTGGAGGCACGGTGCGCGCGGGCGAGCGGGTCGCCGTCGCCGGGGTGGCGTGGCAGCCGCACACCGGCGTGCGGGGCGTGCAGGTCCGCGTCGACGACGGAGCATGGCGCGACGCCGAGCTCGCGGACTCGGTGTCCGCGGACACCTGGCGGCAGTGGGTGCTCCGCGACTGGACGCCGACGCACGGGCCGCACACCCTGACGGTCCGGGCGATCAGCGCGGACGGCACGGTGCAGACGAGCGTCGAGCGGGCGCCGGCACCGAACGGGGCGAGCGGCTGGCACTCGGTGGGCGTCACCGCGAGCTGAGGTCGCCGCCGCCCGTGATCGCGAGGAACCGCGCCATGGTCTCGCGGACGACCGCGACCAACGCGCGGTCACCGTCCTCGTCGAGCCAGCGGTCGAGCGACACCCACCACACGGCACCGCTGACCTCGGCGGCGAGCGTGGCGGACAGGTCGTCCTCGCCGCGCTCGACGAACCCGGCACGGACGGCCCGGGCGAGCGCCGCATGCTTCGTCAGCTCGCGTTCGCGCAGGCGCTCGTCGCTCCGGACCACCGCACGGTGGGTGAGCAGGTACTCGCGCAGGGGTTGGAACCGGGTCTCGGCCAGGGTCTCCAGCCCCGCCGCGATGAGGGCGATCGGCGCGAGGTCCGGCGGCGCCTGGGCGAGCAGCTCGGCCACCACCGCGGGGAACTGGTCCTCGAACCCGAACAGGACCTCGCGCTTGTCGGCGAAGTGCCGGAAGAACGTCCGGGTGGTGAGGCCGGCGTGCGCGGTGATCTGCGGGACGGTGGTCGCGGCGAACCCCTGCTCACGGAACAGCTCGAGCGCGGCCTGCTCGAGGCGCGCTCGTGCATCCGGATCCCATCGAGCCACCCGTCGATCCTACTCACGACACGTCGTGTCATCACGTGTATCGTGACGACACGACGTGTCATCGAGGCACGCGGGACGGGCGGAGCACGACATGCACGACGAGGTCATGGTCCTCGGGGCCACCGGGCGCACCGGACGGGCGATCGCGGCGGAGCTCCACGCCCGCGGTGTCCCCGTGGTGCTCGCAGCGCGGGACCGAGCGCGGCTCGAGGAGGTCCGGGACGCCCTGTCCGCCGTCGCCTCCGAGCGACACGGCCCGGCCGCGAGCAGTCCCCGGATGGTCGTCGGCGGGTTCAGCGACCTCCTCGCGGCGATCGGACGGGAACGACCCGGGGTCGTCGTCAACACCGTGGGCCCCTTCACGCGGACCGCGCTCCCGGTCGTCCGGGCGCTCCCACACGGCACGCACTACCTCGACCTGTCGAACGAGTACGCCGCGGTCGACGACGTCCTGCGGCAGGACCGTCGCGCGGCAGTCGCGGGACAGGTCCTCGTGCCCGGCGCCGGGTTCGGGGTGGTCGCGGTCGAGAGCGTCGTCGTGCGCCTGTGCGACGGCGAGCCCCGGCCGCGGCGCGTCCGGGTCGACGCGATCGCCTCGGTGGCGACCGAAGCCGGGACCCTCGGCAGCGCCCTGGCGGAGTCCATCGCGGACGTCGCTGCCTTCGGCGGAGCGCAGGTCCAGGACGGTCGACTCGTCCGCACGCGACGGGTCGTCACGGACTACCGGACCATCACGACGCCGGACGGGGACCGTGTCGGCGCCGGCAGCGGCGCGAGCGGTGAACTGCTCGCGGCCTGGCTCGCGAGCGACGCGGACGACGTGGTCGCGGCCTCGGCCCTCGTCCCCGCGAACCCCGCGGTGCGCGCCGTCCTCCCGCTCGCGACCACCCTGTTCCGGATCGCCCCCGTGCGGCGCTTCGTCGTCGGGCGCCTGTCCGCGATCCGCTTCGAGGACCGACCTCGCCCTCGGGCGTCGTCGTGGGGCCACGCACGGGTCGAGTGGCCGGACGGCCGCGTGCGCGAGGGCTGGCTGCGGCTCGGTGACGCGTCCGTGTTCACGACCGCAGCCGCCGTCGAGGTCGCGACACGGCTCCTCCAGGGCGAAGGCCGACCGGGCGCTGCGACGCCCGGCGTGGTGTTCGGCGCCGACCTGGCGGTCGCCGCTGGCGGCGTCGTCGTCGACGCGCCTGCGTGAGCGGGGTGTCGACGACACCGGCCGCCAGGGTCAGAGCACCGCCACGGTCATCCCCGGCACCGCGGCGGGTCCGTCGAGTCCGGTGAGCGCGGCGGGCAGCTCCTCGAACCCGATGGTCCGGCCGACCGTGGTGTCCGGCCGCAGGTGCCCCGACACGATCGCGGCGAGCATGGCCGCGTACTCCGCGACGGCGATCCCGTGGCTCCCGAGCAGCTCGAGCTCCTGGGCGATGACGCGGCCCATCGCGACGGCGGGCTCGGCCTCGGCGCCGAGCAGCAGCCCGACCTGGACGTGACGCCCCCGTGGGCGGAGGCTCTCGATCGCCGCGTTCGACGTGCTCCGGCTGCCGAACGCGTCGAAGGAAACGTGGACCCCGCCCCCGGCGAGCGCGCGCACCCGCTCGACGGCGTCGGGTCCGCTCGGCACGGTCACGGCGCCGAGCGCCTGGGCCCGTTCGAGCGCCGCGGGAGCGACGTCGACCGCGATCGCCTGGGCCCCCGCCGCGAGCGCAACGACGATCGTCGAGAGCCCGACCCCGCCGCAGCCGTACACGGCGACCCACTCCCCCGTCTGGACCCGCCCGCGCGCGTGGACGGCGTGGTAGGCCGTGCCGAACCGGCAACCGAGCCCCGCGGCCTCGACGAACCCGATCGCGTCGGGCAGCGGCACGAGGTTGAGGTCGGCGTGCGGCACCACGACCTGCTCGGCGAACGACCCGGGCAGCGTGAACCCCGGCTGCTCCTGCCGTGTGCACACCTGCGTCGCCCCGGCGCGGCACTCGTCGCACGTGCCACAGGCGAACACGAACGGCGCGGTCACCCGGTCACCGACGCGGTGCTCGTGGACGTCCGGACCGACCTGGGCCACGACGCCCGCGAACTCGTGCCCGGGGACGTGCGGCAGGTGCACCGAGTCGTCGTGTCCGCGCCATGCGTGCCAGTCGCTGCGACACACGCCCGTCGCCGCCACCCGGACGACCACGCCGTCGGGCGGACAGGCGGGGGCGTCGACCTCGACGACGGAGGGCTGGGCACCGAAGGCGTCGTACCGGACTGCGCGCATGCGCCAATCCTCGCAGCCCCGACGAGCGGGCGGCGTGCCCCGTTGCGCGAGATCGCAGTCGTCGTCGCTCTGGAGGCCCGCAGAACGGCGACGACTGCGATCTCGCGGAGGGGTGCGGCGTGTACACAGGGGAGCACGACGACGACGTCAGGAGACGACCGCATGGAGTACACCCACCTCGGACCGACCGGCCTGCGGGTCAGCCGCATCACGCTCGGTTGCATGAGCTTCGGCAACGGCAACGAGCAGCAGACCTGGACGCTCGACGCCGCCGCGGCGGAGCCGATCTTCCGGAGGGCGGTGGAGCTCGGCATCGACTTCTGGGACACCGCGAACGTCTACGGGCGCGGCAGTTCGGAAGAGGTCACCGGCGCGGCGATCCGCGAGTACACCCGCCGCGAGGACGTCGTCCTGGCCACGAAGGTGTTCGGTGAGATGGGCCCGGGCCCCGGCGAGTCCGGACTGAGCCGTCGGGCGATCCTGGAGCAGGTCGACAAGTCCCTGCAGCGACTCGGCACCGACTGGATCGACCTGTACCAGATCCACCGGTTCGACCCGGAGACCCCCGTCGAGGAGACGATGGAGGCCCTGCACGACGTCATCCAGGCGGGCAAGGTGCGCTACATCGGTGCGTCGAGCATGTGGGCGTGGCAGTTCGCCAAGCTGCAGGCCGCAGCGGACCTCGGTGGGTGGACGCGATTCGTGTCCATGCAGAACCAGTACAGCCTCGTGCAGCGCGAGGAGGAGCGCGAGATGTTCGGGCTCCTCGCGGACCAGGGCGTCGGGTCGATCCCGTGGGGTCCCCTGCAGGCCGGCAAGCTGGCACGCCCGTGGAGCGAGCAGAACACCGCCCGTGCCGGTGACGAGCCGGAACGCGACCCGAAGGGGAACCCCGTCCGACTCGACTCGGACGAGGGCATCGTCGACGCGGTGGCGCGGATCGCCGACGAGCGCGGGGTCAGCATGGCGCAGGTCGCGCTCGCGTGGGTGCTGCGCAACCCGGTCGTGGACGCGCCCATCGTCGGCGCCACCAAGGTGCACCACATCGAGGACGCCGCGGCTGCCCTCGACGTCCACTTGACCGACGACGAGGCAGCGGCGCTCGAGGAGCACTACGTGGCCCGGCAGCCGACGTTCTTCTGACCCGGGCCCATCCCGCGAGATCGCAGTCGTTGCCGCTCAGGCCACCCTGAGAACGGCATCGACTGCGATCTCGCGGGGGTGGGGTCAGGCGGGGCGGACGGCGACGACGACCGTGGCGTCACGGTCCTCGTCTCGAGCGATCCGCGCCTCCAGGCCGGCGGCCGTGAAGAGCGCGGCGGATGCGTCTGCCTGTTCTGCGCTCACCTCGATGACGACGGCGCCGCCGGGGCGGAGCCACTCGCCGACGCCCGCGGCGATCCGCCGGTGCACGTCCAGCCCGTCGGCGCCGCCGTCGAGCGCGACGCGGCGCTCGTGCTCACGCGCCTCCGGCGGCATCAGCGCGATGGCGTCCGTCGGCACGTAGGGCGCGTTCACCGCCACGACCGTGACGGCGCCGCGGAGGCGGTCCGGCAGCGGCTCGAACAGGTCGCCGACGACGGCCACGGCACGGCCGGCCAGGTTCTCGGCCGCGACCTCGACCGCGTCCGGGTCGATGTCCACCGCGACGAGGTCCAGCAGCCCCACCGTCACGATGAGGCCGACGCTGATCGCGCCGACGCCGCAGCACAGGTCCACGACGCTGTCGCCGACCTGGAGGAACGGGGCGGCCTCCTCGACGACGAGCTCGGTCCGCCGACGGGGCACGAACACGCCGGGCACCACCCGGACCCGGTGCCCGCAGAACGACGCCCACCCGACGACGACCTCGAGCGGTTCGCCCGCGAGGCGCCGTTGCAGCAGGGTCCGCAGCCGGACCGCGTCGCCGTCCGCCTCGTCGAGGATGACCGTGGCCTCGTCCTCGGCGAACACGCTGCCGGCCGCGCGGAGTCGGGCGGTCAGGGCGCGGTGCGCGGCCGGGTCGTGGTCGGCCATGCGCCGCTACGCTGCGCCGTCGAACATCGAGGTCACGGAGCCGTCGTCGAAGACCTCGTGGATGGCGCGGGCGATGAGCGGCGCGATCGGCAGGATCGTCAGGCGGTCCCAGCGCTTGTCGGGCGCGAGCGGGAGGGTGTCGGTGACGACGACCTGGTCGATGAACTCGCTCTGCAACAGCTCGGTCGCCGGGTCGGAGAACACCGCGTGCGTGGCCGCGACCACGACGCCGACCGCCCCGTTCGCCTTGAGGGCCTCGGCCGCCTTGGCGATCGTCCGGCCGGTGTCGATGAGGTCGTCGACGAGCAGGCACCAGCGGCCCGAGACGTCCCCGACGATCTCGTGGACCGTGACCTGGTTCGGCACGAGCGGGTCACGGCGCTTGTGGATGATCGCCAGCGGCGCGCCGAGCTTCTCGCTCCAGATGTCGGCGACGCGGACGCGGCCCATGTCGGGCGAGACGACCGTGAGCGTCGCCGGGTCGAGCAGCTGCCGGAAGTGCTCGAGCAGCACGGGCATCGCGAACAGGTGGTCGACCGGACCGTCGAAGAAGCCCTGGATCTGCGGTGCGTGCAGGTCGACGCTCATGATCCGGTGGGCGCCGGCGGCCTTGAACAGGTCGGCGACGAGGCGGGCCGAGATCGGCTCACGCCCGCGGCCCTTCTTGTCCTGACGGGCGTACGGGTAGAACGGCGCGACGACCGTGATCCGCTTGGCCGAGGCCCGCTTGAGCGCGTCCACGATGATGAGCTGCTCCATGAGCCACTCGTTGATGGGCGCGGTGTGCGACTGGATGACGAACGCGTCGCAGCCGCGGACCGACTCGTCGAACCGCGCGTAGAGCTCGCCGTTCGCGAAGGTCCGGGCGTCCGTCGGGACGAGGTCGAGCCCGAGTTCGTCCGCGATCGACTCGGCGAGCTCCGGATGCGCTCGGCCCGACACCAGCACGAGTCGCTTCTGGCCGGTCATCTTGATTCCGGACACCTGTGTGCTCACTCCTCGACCCGCGGGGTCGCGCTCTGGGGGGATGGGGCGGACGCGCGTCGTGCCCCCGCGGCCGCAGCGGCCTCGGCAGCAGGGGTTCCGGGCCGATGTTCCTCGACCCAGCCCTCGGTGATGCGCTGCGGGGCGTAGCTGATGGCGAGCGAGCCGGCGGGGACGTCCTTGCGGACCGTCGTTCCCGCTCCCGTGTACGCCCCGTCCCCAATCCTAACCGGGGCGACGAAGACGTTGTGCGAGCCGGTGCGGACGTGGGAGCCCACCTCGGTGCGGTGCTTGTGCACGCCGTCGTAGTTCGCGGTGATCGTGTTCGCGCCGATGTTCGAGCCCTCGCCCACCTCGGCGTCCCCGATGTACGACAGGTGCGGCACCTTGCTGCCGCGGCCGATGCGGGCGTTCTTCGTCTCGACGAAGGTGCCGATCTTGCCGTCGTCGCCGAGGTACGTCCCGGCCCGGAGGTACGCGAACGGCCCGACGGTCGCCCCCGCACCGACGACCGCGAGCGTCGCGTCGGTCCGGACGACGGTCGCCCCGGGCCCGACCTCGGTGTCGCGGAGCGTCGTGTCCGGCCCGACGACCGCGCCGGCCGCGATCGCCGTGGCCCCCTCGAGTTGCGTGCCCGGCAGGATCTCGGCGTCGGGCTCGATCGTGACGTCGAGGTCGATCCACGTCGTCGCCGGGTCCTTGATCGTGACGCCGGCGAGCTGGTGCGCGCGGACGATCCGGGCGTTGAGCTCGCGCCCCGCGTCGGCGAGCTGAGCGCGGTCGTTCACGCCGGCGACCAGCCACGGGTCGGACAAGGTGAGGACGTCGATGCGACCACCCCGGGCGGCGATGAGGGCGGGCGCGTCGGTGATGTACTTCTCGCCCTGCGCGTTGTCGGTGCCGATCGACGGCAGGACGGCGCGGAGCTGCGCGACGTCGAACGCGTAGATGCCCGCGTTCGCCTCGGTGATCATGCGCTGCTCGTCGGTGGCGTCCTTGTGCTCGACGACCCCCGTGAACGCACCCCGCTCGTCGCGGAGGATCCGTCCGAGCCCGGTCGGGTCGGGCGCGATCGCGCTGACGAAGGTCACGGCGTCGCCCGCGGTGGTGTGTTGCTGCACGAGGGCCCGGACGCTCGCCGCGTCGAGCAGCGGCACGTCCGCGCTGAGCACGACGACGACGCCGTCGAAGTCGGCCGGGAGCGCGGCGACCGCCACCTCGACGGCACGGCCGGTGCCGGGAAGGTCGTCCTGGTCGACGACGAGGGCGTCCGGCATGCGCTCGGTCACCTCGGCCGCGACGCGCTCGCGCTCGTGCCGGACGACGACCGCCACGTGCGCCGGTGCGAGGGACTCTGCGGTGCGGAGCACGTGGGCGATGAGCGGGAGTCCGGCGAGCCGGTGGAGCACCTTGGGGGTCGCGGACTTCATGCGGGTGCCCTGCCCGGCGGCGAGGACGACCACGGCGATCGGCTGGTCGGTCATGCTCCCATCCTGGCCCGGTTCGCGGCCGGGAGGGACGACACACGGGCCCGGCGTCGGGTCCGGTGCCGCGCCTCCCGGCCGACACGCCGTCGGTCAGCCGACGAGCGTCAGTTCCACCCCTCCCGGACCCGCTGCCGGGCCTCGCGGACCCGGTCCTGGCCGCGCGCGGGCCGCGCCGCCGCCTCAGGCCCCGACGCCGACGCCCCATCCGGCCTCGGCGAGCGCCACCCCGGCGTCCTCGTACGACGAGTAGGGGACGTGCGCGTCGCCGATGATGCGGTAGTCGGTCAGCCCGGGGCCGGCCCAGTACACGGCCCCGTCCGCTCCCGCGTGGCGGAGGGCGGCGCGGATCGCGGTGGGCGGATCGGCGATCTCGAGGATGGTCGTGTCGGTGCCCGCCCCGCGCGCGCCGGCGAGGATCGCCGCGCGGATGGCGTCCGGGTCCTCGTGCCGGGGGTGGTGGTCCGCGACGATGACGACGTCGGCGTGCCGGGCCCCGACCTCGCCCATGCCCGCGCGCTTGGTCGGGTCCTTGTCCCCGTCGGCGCCGACGACCATGACGAGCGGCCCGGCCGTGAACGCCCGCATCGCGATGAGGCTCTTCTCGAACGCGTCGGGGGTGTGCGCGAAGTCGACGAAGACCCGGGGCCCGGTGGCCGCGGACGCGTCCGCCATGCGCCCGGGGACGTCGACGTCGAGCCGAGCGCCGACCGCGCGCACGAGGTCCGGGAACGGCACGCCCGAGGCGGCGAGCATGACGATCGCGAGCCCCGTGTTCGCCGCCATGTGCACGCCGAGCAGGGGCACCTCGGTGGTGACGGTCGCTCCCCCGGGGCCGTCGAGCCGGAACCGTGTGGCGTCCGGGCGCTGCTCGAGGACGGTGACGTGCCAGTCGGCGGCCGTGTCCGGGCGCGAGGTGATCGTCGTCAGGGGGACCTCGGCGGACGCCGCGATGCGCGCACCGGCGGCCGAGTCGAGCGACACGACCGCGCACCGCGATCGGTCGGGGCGGAACAGGAGCGCCTTGGCCGCCAGGTACGCGTCGAGGTCGGCGTACTCGTCGAGGTGGTCGTGGCTGAGGTTCGTGAACCCGGCGACGTCGACGACGACCCCGTCCACCCGGTGCCGGGACAGGGCCTGCGCGCTGATCTCGAGGGCGACGCCGTCGGCACCGTGCTCCAGGGCCGCGGCGAGGAACCCGTGGAGCTCGCTCGCCTCGGGGGTCGTCAGCCGGCTCGCGATGACCCGGTCGCCCACGTGGCGCTCGGCGGTGGAGGTCAGCGCGGTCCGCCACCCGAGTCGGCGCATGACCGCGTCGAGCAGGTACACGCTCGACGTCTTGCCGTTCGTGCCGGTGACGCCGAACAGCGTCGCGGACGGCGCGGACGTCCCGAACACGACCGCCGCCGTCCGACCGAGCACGGCGCGGGGTGACGGCACGACGAGGACCGGCACGGTCGACGCCGCGAGCGCCTCGGCACCCGCCGCGTCGGTGAGGACCGCGACGGCCCCCGCCGACAACGCGGCCGGGACGAACCGGACGCCGTGCGTGTGGGCACCGGGCATCGCGACGAACAGGTCCCCGGGGCGGACCTCGCCGTCCTCGACGGCGACGCCGGTCACGCGCAGGTCGTCGGGGACGGCGGTCGGCGTGGTCGCGCCGACCGCCTCGGCGACGGCACGGAGCGCGGTGCCCGTCGGGTTGCGAGGCCGGAACGCATCGGACACCGGTCGACTCCTCGTCGTCGTGGCTCAGGACAGCGCGACGCTACGCCGGAGAGGTGCGGGTCGGGGTACGTGCCGTTCAGGCGACGGCGAGGAGGGGGACGCGTGCTGCCCCCTCCCACCCGACTGCGGCTCAGGCCCGCCCGAGGGATGCCGGCTGCGCGCGCTGCACCCGGACGAAGAGCATGAGCACGAGCCCGGCGAGCAGCACCGCGACGATGCCGAGGATGCCGAACCGCGTGGATCCGCCGATCGTCACGGCGAGTCCGAACAGCGCGGGTGCCAGGAAGCTCGCCGCCCGGCCCGTGGTGGCGTACAGACCGAAGAGCTCGCCCTCGCGCCCGGGGGTCGCGAGGCGCGCGAGGTAGGCGCGGCTCGACGACTGCACCGGGCCGACGAACAGACACAGCGCGAGGCCGAGCACCCAGAATCCCTGCTGCGCGGTGCCGATGAACAGGACGCCCGTGCCGCACGCGACGAGTCCGACGAGCGCGGCGAGGATGAGCGCGCGCGAGCCGAAGCGGTCGTCGATCCGTCCGGACACGACGGTGGCGATGCCCGCGACGACGTTCGCCGCGATCGCGAACAGGATGACCTCGGACGACGAGAACCCGAACACCTGCGCGGCGATGATCGCCCCGAACGTGAACACGGCGGCGAGGCCGTCGCGGAACACGGCGCTCGCGACGAGGAACATGAGGAGGTCGCGCCGCTCGCGCCACAGTCGGGCGACGTCGCGGCCGAGGTCGGCGTAGGCGGTGAGGACGCCGCTGCGCCGCGCCGGTCCGCGGGTGGCCTCGGGCACGACGACGAACAGCGGCACCGACGAGGCCGCGAGCCACAGCGCGGCGATGCCGATCGCGACCCGCGACGCTCCACTCCCCACCCGCCACGGTCGACGGCAGGCCGAGCAGTCCCGCGCGGTCGGGCGAGTCGAAGTCCTGGATGCACAGCACGAGCAGGACGACGAGCAGCACGATGCCCCCGAAGTACCCGGCGGCCCAGCCGATGCCGGACACCCGGCCGGTCCGGCCCTCGGGGGCGACCTGCCCGAGCATCGCGTTGTAGCCGACGCTGGCGATCTCGTACGCGACCGTGCCGATGCCGAGGAGGGACGCCCCGAGCACGAGGTACGGCTGGGCGGGCGCGACGAACACCATGCACCCGATGCTCAGCACGATGCCGATCGTCGCGAGCAGCACGGACCGCTTCCGGTGCCCGGACGCGTCGGCGAACCGGCCGATCGCCGGTGCGATGAGCGCGACGACGACGCCGGCGATCGTCAGCGCGACCGACACCACGGTCGCGTTGTGGGCGAGGGCTGCCTCGACCGCCCGCCGCCCGGCTGCACCGTGCTCGTGCGCGACGAGGGCGGGGTCGACGAACGCGCGGCTGGCCAGGTAGGTGCTGAAGACGAACGTCGTGACGACGGCGTTGAAGGCGGCCGATCCCCAGTCCCAGAGCGCCCACGCGACGAGGCCACGCCGGTCGGTGCGCTGCGGGGGCGCCGTTGCTGCCATGGGCGAACCGTAGCGGAGCCGGGTGTCGCGCGGGTCGCGGCGCTGGCGGTCGGCGGCGATCGCACGCGCTGACACGGCCGACCGGAGCCGGACGGGAGGGGCGCAGCCGCTGGCCCCGCCCCTCCCGTCCGTCGGTCAGTCGGCGGTGACCACCGCGGTCGCCCCCGCGACCGTGATCGCGTCCCCGACGAGCGCGACGACCGGGTCCGGCAGGCCGCTGACCCAGCCGAGGGCCGTGCGGCCGAGGTAGCCCGCGTAGCTCCCGATCACCGCGCCGACGCCACCGAGCACCGCGGTCTGGAGGCGCGACACACTGCTGCCGCCCACGCTCCCGATGACGAGCCCGGCGATCGCACCGGCGGCGACACGTCCGAGGAGCGCCCCGGGCTTCAGCCGACTGGGCGTGACGGGGAGCTTGTCGGCGACGAGTTCCCCGGCCGCCGAGGCGACGAGGGCGCCTCGGCCGACGGGCGAGCGGAACACGGGCCACTGCTGCCAGGCACCGTGGAGCGAGGGGCGATCGTGCTGCAGCGCGAGGACCGCGAGGGGCGTGGCGGACCGGGCGCCCGTGAACACGCCGAGCAGCAGTGCCCGGGCCGGGATGGACAGCGTGGTGGTGCTCGGCATGGTGGGCTCCTCGTGGTGGCGGATGTGGTCCTCGCGCGAGGCTACCGACCGCGGGCCGACGGGGACCCAGCCCGCCGACGGGTGACGTGGAACGCGGCGACCGAGCGGGCTGCGGCGGCACCATCCAGCGCCCGGCACGCGGTCACCGGGCGTCGGGGCCGTGTGGACCGTCAGCGGGCGCCGGTCGCTCCGCGCTCCTCCGCACCGGCCGCGAGTCCGGCGCGGATGCCGGCCCAGCCGTCGCGGAGGATCCCGTCGTCCGTCCCGGCGACGACGAGCCCGAACCCGTGGGCCGCGAGGACCCGCGCCCGCTCGGGCGTGCCGCCGTACGCCGCGGCGAGGATCCCCGCTCGACGGCAGGCCGCGGCGATCCGGACGAGCGGCGCGGACGACGAGTGGTCGGCGAGGAGGTCGTCGAGCGCGACGCCGAGGGCCAGCGCGAGGTCGAACGGCCCGACGAAGATCCCGTCGACGCCCTCCGTCTGGGCGATCTCCTCGACGTGGGTCAATGCGGCGGCGGACTCCACCATGACGAGACACTGCGGCTCGTCCTCGGGTGCGTGTCCGCCGTACGCCGCGTCCACGCCGAACGCACGGCGGGCGGGCCCGAAGCTCCTGGCGCCGAGCGGCGGGTAATGGCATGCACGGGCCGCGCCCTGCGCCTGGGACGGGTCCTCCACCATCGGGACGATGATCCCGCTCGCGCCTGCGTCGAGCGCGCGGCCGATCAGCTCCGGCCGGTTCCAGGCGACACGGACGACCATCGTGACGTCACGTGCGAGCCCGGCGCCGATCGTCGCGGCGAGGTCGTCCGGCGGGTACCCGTGCTGCTCGTCGACGCAGATCCACGGGGCCCCGGAGGCCGCGAGCGAACCGACCACCCGGGGGCTCGCGTAGTTCGACCACAGACCCCAGAGCGGATCGTCCGACGTCGTCGCGGCGCTGTGCATCGTCCTCGCTGTCACGCCATCAGCTTTCCAGATGGCATGTTTCCAGCGCGTGAAGACTTGCGGCTGGAATCCGGTACCGCCCCGATACTTGCCCCATGAGAATGCAGAACGCGGTGACGCCTGACGCTCAGGCGCTCTACGACGGTCCGGTCATCGACGCGCACTTCCACATGTGGGACCTCGCCGGGGACCACTACCCGTGGCTGATGCCCGGCGGGAGCTTCGGTCCGAAGGGCCTCTTCGACTCGCTCAAGCACGACTACGTGCTCGACGACTACCGCCGCGACATCGACGGACAGAACGTCGTGGCGTCGGTGCACATCGAGGCGCTCTGGGACGCCGAGGACAGCCCGGTGAACGAGACGCGGTGGCTGGAGTCCCTCGACAAGTCCGACAACCTGGCGATCCGGTACGTCGCCGCCGTGCCGTTCGAACGACCCGACACCGAGCAGCTCATCCGGGAGCAGGCCGCGTTCGAACGGGTCGTGTCGATCCGGCAGACGATCGCGTGGAACCCCGACCCGGAGAACACGATGATGGCGGAGGCGGAGATCAGTCGACGCCCCTCGTGGCGGGCAGCCCTTCCGGTGATCGCGGAACTCGGTCTGGCGCTCGACCTCCTCATCTACCCGTGGCAGGCGGACGAGGTCGTCGAGCTCGCGGCCGCGTACCCGTCGTTGACGATCGTGGTCAACCACATCGCGAGCCCGATCGACCAGAGCCCCGATGGCCTCGCGCGGTGGCGGGACGACGTCGCCCTGCTCGCGACCGCCGCGAACGTGGTGATCAAGGTCTCGTCGGTGCACGGCTACCTCCCTGAACCGACCTACGCGCACGCCGAACCGCTGATCCGCCACGTCCTCGACCGGTTCGGCGCGGGCCGCAGCATGATCGCGAGCGACTTCCCGGTCGGTGGGATCCGCGGGATCACCTACGCCGAGGCCTTCGACCAGTACCGCCGCGCAGCCGCGCACCTGAGCGCCGACGAGCAGTTCGCGCTGTTCTGCGGCACCGCCTCCCGCGTCTACCGGATCCCGCTCGCGTCCGTGGGCGTGCAGCCTTGAGCAATCGCAATGCGTAATTCGCCGGAAACAAAACGTTCGAAAAGCGAAACGCGCTGCTACTTGCCGAACACAACTACTCCCACTTGACTCGCTTACGAAACGTCACCTCCCGCTGAGCACCACCCGACCTCAAGGAGCACCCATGTCCTCCCACCCCTCGAAACGACGCGGTGCGCGAATCGCGAGCGTGGGCGTCACAGCCCTCGGCGTCGGTGCCCTGCTCGCCGGCTGGACGGCGGGCGGCACCGCCGTCGCGAACGCGAGCACCTCGTCGAAGACGCCGAAGGCGCTCACCGTCGCGCTCAGCCAGAACCCGGACACGCTCGACCCCGGGCAGACGGGCCTCGTCGGTTCGGTCAAGGTGGACGCGCAGATCTTCGACCCGCTGATCTGGCGGTTCTCGGGTTCGAAGAAGTACGAGCCCGGGCTGGCGACCTCGTACACGGCGAACGCCGATGCCACGGAGTACACGTTCCACCTCCGGCACGGCGTGACGTTCCAGGACGGCACCCGGTTCGACGCGAACGCCGTCAAGGCCACCTTCGACCACATCGCGGACCCCGCGACGAAGTCGGCCAGCGCGGTCACCTCGCTCGGCCCGTACAAGGGCACGACGGTCGTCGACCCGTACACCGTGAAGGTCGACTTCACCAGCTCCTACCCGGCGTTCAACACGCTCGTCGCGAGTGAGCAGTTCGGCATCGACTCCCCGACGGCGCTGAAGAAGTACGGGGCGGACTACGGGCAGCACCCGGTCGGCACCGGGCCCTTCACGTTCCAGAGCTTCACCAGCGGGTCGTCGGTCAAGCTCACGCGGAACGCGAAGTACGACTGGGGTCCCAAGCGGTTCGGCTCCGGGGCGGCGAAGCTGTCCTCGCTGACGTTCCGCATCCTGACGAGCCCGACGTCGCAGAACAACGCACTGAAGACGGGCGAGGTGCAGGTCGCCGACGGACTGGATCCGCAGGACGTGGCGAGCGCGAAGAAGGCCGGCAAGCGGACCACCACCGTCGCCGCGGCCGGGATGCCCTACGGGTGGCTCCTCAACGTCGACAAGGCACCGACGAACGACCCGCTCGTCCGCCGGGCGATCGCCCACGCCATCGACCGGAAGTCGATCATCTCGACGCTGTTCGCCGGCGAGTTCAAGCTCGCGACGAGCGTGGTCACCCGCGCCACCCCGGGGTACGCGAGTGCGGGCAGCGCGTTCTCGTACAACCAGAAGGAGGCCGGCAAGCTGCTCGACCGCGCCGGCTGGAAGATGGTCGACGGGAAGCGCCAGAAGCACGGCAAGACCCTGACGATCTCGATGATCAACATCGCGAACTTCGGCTTCGACGACATGTCGACGCTCGTCCAGTCCCAGCTCGCGTCGGTGGGCATCACGGCCAAGCTGAGCGACCAGGCGTTCCCGACCGTGGGACAGACGTACAACAACGGCGGCTCGAACACCGCCAGCTGGTTCTTCTGGTCCCTCGACCCGAACATGATCAAGTCGGTGTTCACCTGCGCGCAGGTGAAGAGCGGGTTCAACTGGTCCCACTCCTGCAGTGCGTCGCTCGACAAGCAGATCGACGCGGCCGACGCGACGACGAGCACGACCGCCCGGAACGCCGCATTCGCCTCCGTCTTCAGGAAGATCAACAAGCAGGCCGCCTTCATCCCGGTGTACGACCTCAAGGCGATCTACGTCACCAACGGGATCACGGGGCTGGCGTCCACGCCCGACGGCGACGCCTACTACGCCGGAGTCGGCAAGTGAGCGCCGCGGCGGTCGCGTCCGTCGCGCCGGACGCGAGGGATCGGGGCTGACATGGCGCGGTTCCTCGGACGACGGGTCCTCGTCGCGATCCCGGTGCTCTTCGGCGTCGTCGTCCTGGTGTTCCTCATCCTGCGACTGATCCCGGGTGACCCGGCGCAGATCGTGCTCATGGGGACGAACGCCTCGCCCGCCCGGGTGGCGCAGGTGCGGCACCAGATGGGCCTCGACCGGTCGTGGATCGCACAGTTCGGGATCTACGTCGGTGGCCTCCTCCGTGGTGACCTCGGGTACTCCTACGTGTCGCACGGCACGGTGGCGGCGCAGATCGGCAGCCGCCTCCCGTCGACGCTCGTCCTCGCGGGCTCGGCGCTCGCCGTCGCGCTCGTGGTCGGGATCCCGACGGGCGTCGTCGGCGGCCTCTGGCCCGGGTCGATCGGCGACCGGCTGGCGACCGGGTTCTCGGTGCTCGGTCTCGCGGTCCCGTACTTCTGGTTGGCCCAGCTGCTCATCCTGCTGTTCGCCGTGCGGCTGCAGTGGCTCCCCGCACTCGGGGTCGGCGGTCCGCAGGCCCTCGTCCTGCCCGCGCTGTCGCTCGGACTCGGGTTCGCCGCGATCATCACGCGGATGCTGCGGAGCGCGCTCATCGACGTGTACCAGCAGCCCTACGTCATCGTGGCGCGGAGCAAGGGGCTCTCGAGCTGGCAGCTGCTCTCACGGCACGCGTTCCGCAACGCGATCTCGGCGGTGACCACCATCATCGGCCTGCAGATCGGCAACCTGCTCGCGGGCGCCGTGGCCACCGAGGTGATCTTCGGTCGGCCGGGGATCGGGAACTACCTCGTCTCGCAGATCCAGCTCAAGGACATCCCGAGCATCCAGGGCATCGTCCTGTTCATCGCCGTCTGCTACATCGTGATCAACATCCTCGTCGACGTGAGCCACGGCCTCCTCGACCCGCGTGTCCGGAAGGCGTGGACGGCATGACGACGTCAGCAGTGGAGAACGTCACGGAAGCGGCAACCCCGACCTCGGGTCGGCCCCGGCCACGACGGGTCGACGTCGGCGGCGCGGTCGTCTGCGGAGCGGCGGCGCTGCTCGTGCTCCTCGTGCTCCTCGCCCCGGTCCTCGCGGCGGCGTCCCCGACGACCGCGGTGGGGCTGGCGCGGAGCGCACCGACCCTGGCGCATCCGTTCGGCATCGACCACCTCGGTCGCGACGTCCTGTCGCGCACGCTGTGGGGCGGACGGCTGACCCTGCTGATGGCCGCGCTCTCCACCCTGCTCGCCGCGGTCGTCGGGGTCCCCATCGGTCTCTTCGCGGGATACGTCGGGGGGATCCGGGGCGGGATCTCGATGCGGGTCATGGACGTGTTGCTCGCGTTCCCGGGCCTGCTCCTCGCGCTCATCATCATCACGATCGGCGGCACGGGCGTCCCGAGCACGATCCTCGCGGTCGGGGTCTCGTTCATCCCCGTGTTCGCCCGTGTCGTGTACGGCTCGACGCAGCGGATCCGGTCCGAGGAGTACATCGCGGCGTCGATCGTCGTCGGCGCGTCGCCGCTGCGGGTCATGATGCGCAACGTGCTCCCGGTCGTGCTGGTCGAGGTCGTCGTGCTCGTCTCGAGCGCGATCGGGTGGACGACCCTCCTCACCGCCGCCCTCAACTTCCTCGGGTTCGGGGTCGCCCCGCCGACGCCGGAGTGGGGAGCCGACCTGGGGGCCGGCACCCAGTACCTCGACCAGGCGTGGTGGATCTCTGCAGCACCGGGCCTCGCGATCACGCTGACGATCCTCATCGCCAACTTCCTCGGGGACTTCTTCGCCAAGCGCCTGTCCGCGCCCCGGGCCGACCTGCAGCCGAGCACGGAGCCCGTCGCATGAACCTCGTGATCCTCCCCCTCGGGACCTGCTGGTGCGCCCACGGCGTCGTGACACCGGGCCACCTGCACGACGAGAAGTTCTCGATCCCGGTGTCGTCGTACCTCGTCGAACTCGACGACGGACGGCTGCTCCTCATCGACACCGGCATGAGCCGCGACCACGTCACCGACCCGGACCTCACCTGGGCGGGAACCGATTTCGCGCGCATGCTGACGCCGGTCATGGCGCCCGAGGACGACATCGGCGCGCGACTCCGGGCGCTCGGCATCGAGCCGGAGCAGATCGACGTCGTGATCAACACGCACCTGCACTTCGACCACGCCGGCAACAACCACCAGTTCCGCAACGCGACGTTCCTCGCCCAGCGCGAGCACCACGCGTACGCCCTCGACAACCCGAGCTTCCCGAACCAGTACTGGAACCTCCCGGAGCTCCACTACGAGCTGCTGGACGGCGGCGGCGAGGTCCTGCCGGGCGTCGAGATCGTGGTGACGTCCGGCCACGCGCCCGGCCACCAGTCGGTGATCGTGCACCTGCCCGAGGAGGGCGACCTCGTCATCTGCGGTGACGCGATCTACCTGCAGGACAACCTCGACCTCGACAACTGGGAGGCCATGGCCGACCCGGACCAGGCGCGTGCCAGCGCCGCGCGCCTCCGCGACCTGGAGGCCGGCGGTGCGCGCCTCCTGTACGGACACGACCCCGACCAGGTCGCCGACTTCCCGCGTGCCCCGTACCGGCACCGGTGACCGCCACCCGCCCTCGACCGCAAGGACCCGCCATGACCAGCCACCTCCTCGTCTCCGACGTCACCGTCTTCGACCCGCGCGCCGCCGGCGTCGTCGAGCACCAATCCGTCCTCGTGCGGGACGACACGATCGACTGGGTCGGCCCCGCCGACCAGGCGCCCGCCCCCGGCGACGGGTGGGTGGTGCGTGACGGGCGGGGACGCACGCTCCTCCCGGGCCTGTTCAACGGCCACGTGCACCTCATGGGCGACGGCGTCCACGACGGGGGCACCCTGACCGGCTCCTCGACGTACGGCACGGTCCAGGCGGTGGTGAACCTCGCCGAGACGCTGCAGACCGGCGTCACCAACGTGCGCGACTGCGGGTCCATCGACGGGATCGCGATCGAGCTGCGCGACATCGTGGCGTCGGGCTACGTTCCGGGGCCGCGGGTGAAGGCCGCGGGCCGGGTGATCACGATGACCGGTGGCCACGGGCACTCCATCGGACGTCAGGCTGACGGCCCGTGGGGTGTCGCGCAGGCGACGCGGGCCGAGCTGCACGCCGGAGCCGACTTCATCAAGATCATGGCCACCGGTGGGGTGCTCACCGAGGGCGTCACGCCGCTGCAGACGGCACTCCACGTCGACGAGCTGCGTGCGGCGGTGGACGAGGCGCACAACGCCGGCAAGCGGATCACGAGCCACGCGATCGGCGGCCCCGGCGTCAAGAACGCGATCCGGGCGGGACTCGACTCGATCGAACACGCCTGCTTCTTCGACGACGAGGCGATCGAGCTCGCCCTGGAGCGCGGCACGATCATCGTCCCGACCCTGGTGGCCGTGAACCGGATCGTCACGAACCCCGAGACCGTCTCCGCATCGGTGTACCGGAAAGCACGGATGGAGTCCGACGCATCCGTCGCGGGGTTCCGGGCGATGGTCGAGGCCGGTGTCCGAGTCGCGTGCGGGACCGACGCGGGGACGCCCCACAACCCGCACACCGAGGTGCCGGTCGAGCTCGGGCTCATGGTGGAGTACGGGATGACCCCCGTGCAGGCGCTCGTCGCCGCGACCCTGACCTCTGCCGAGAACTTCGACGTGCTCGACACCCTCGGCACCATCGAGGTCGGCAAGACCGCCGACCTGCTCCTCGTCGAGGGCGACCCCACGGCGGACATCGGGGCGATCCGGGACGTGCTGCTCGTCGCCAAGGCCGGCGCAGTGGTCCGTGACGAGCTCGCGCTCGACTCCGTGCGCGCATGAGCGACACCGAGCCCCTGCTGTCCGTCCGCGACCTGCGCGTCGTGTTCCCCGGGACCGCCGAGGGGAACGCAGCGGTGGCGGGGATCGACTTCGACCTGTTCCCGGGCCAGACGCTCGGACTCGTCGGCGAGTCGGGTTCCGGCAAGAGCACGGTGTGCCTCGCGATCCTGGGCCTGCTCCCCCGCGGCACCCGGGTCACCGGGCAGATCCTGTTCCGCGGTCGCGACCTCGTCACGCTCGGCGACCGGGCCATGCGGCCGATCCGCGGGCGGGAGATCGGTCTCGTCTACCAGGACCCGCTCGGCGCCCTGAACCCGACGCGGACGATCGGCTCGCAGCTCCGCGAGTCGCTCCGGCTGCACCTCGGACTCTCCGGGGCAGCAGCGGACGACCGTGCGGTCGACCTGCTCGAGCGGGTCGGGATCCAGTCGGCGCGGGCGAAGCTGACCGCGTACCCGCACGAGTTCTCCGGCGGGATGCGCCAGCGGGTCGTGATCGCGATGGCGATCTCCTGCAACCCCGTGCTGCTCCTGGCGGACGAACCGACCACGGCGCTCGACGTGAGTGTGCAGGCCCAGGTGCTGGAACTCCTCCAGGACCTCAGCGCGGAACTCGGCCTCGCACTCATGCTCGTCAGCCACGACCTCAGCGTCGTCGCCGGCCTGTCCGACGTCACCGCGGTGATGCGGTACGGCGAGATCGTCGAACAGGGCGAGGTCGACGACGTGTTCTCGAGGCCGCAGCACCCGTACACCCGCGCACTGCTCGACACGGTGCGGGCACTCGAACGAGAGGACGCCTGATGAGCGACCCACTGCTCCGGGTCGACGACCTCGTCGTCACCTTCACGCCACGCGGCCTGTTCCGGCGCGGCGAGGGGGTGCAGGCGGTCCGGGGCGTCTCACTGTCCGTGGAGGCCGGGACCACGGTGGGCATCGTCGGCCAGTCGGGCAGCGGGAAGTCCACCGTGGCGCGGACGATCGTCGGCCTGGAACGACCGACGTCCGGCCGCATCGTCCTGGGCGGCAGGACCGTGGACCAGAGCGCGGAGTCGCTCGCGGAACTCCGCCGCAGCGTGCAGATGGTGTTCCAGGACTCGCTCAGTTCCCTGAACCCGAGGCGGACGATCGGTGCGATCCTCGCGGAACCGCTGGTCGTCCACGGCATCGTCCCGCGCGCCCGGATCGCCGACCGCGTGTCCGAGCTCCTCGAGGACGTCGGGCTGCCCGCGTCCCACGCCCGGCGTCGGCCGATGCAGCTCTCCGGCGGGCAGCGCCAACGCGTGAACATCGCACGCGCCCTCGCCAGCTCGCCGCAGCTGATCATCGCCGACGAGCCGACGAGCGCCCTCGACGTCTCGATCCGCGCGCAGATCCTCGAACTGCTGAAGCGTCTGCAGGCTGAGCACGGGCTGGCGTACCTGTTCATCAGCCACGACCTCCACGTCGTGCGGTACATGAGCGACACGGTCGTCGTCATGCGGCACGGTGAGATCGTGGAGGTCGCCGACAAGACGTCCATCTACCGGGCGCCCCAGCACGAGTACACGAAGGAACTGCTCGCCGCCGCACCGACCACCGACACGGCCCTGGCGAAGGCACGAGCACGCCGTGCGGCCCGCCCGGTCGGGTCGGCCTCCTGACTCGCTCCCCGCGACGAACCGACCGAAGGAACAGCGCTCCGCCCATGCAGATCCCAGCCAGCACCAGCACCATGCCCAGATCGGGGATCCGCGAGATCATGGACCTCGCGCTCGCCCGACCGGACACCATCCGACTCGAGCTCGGCGAGCCCGACTTCCCCACACCACCGAACGTCGTGGAGGCCGCCGCCCGCGCCGCCGCCGCCGGTGCCACCAAGTACTCGGTCACGCCGGGGATCCCGCAGCTGCGCGAGGCGCTCGCCGAGAAGATCCGGACGCGGAACGGATTCGAGACCCGCGCCGAGCAGGTGCTCGTCACGTCCGGCGCGGTGCAGGGCATCTACGTGGCACTCGTCGGGCTGGTCGACCCGGGCGACGAGGTCCTCGTCCCGAGCCCCGGGTGGCCGAACTACCAGATGATGTGCCGGCTCCTCCGCGCGACGAGCGTCGGCTACCGGCTGCGCGCCGAGGACGACTACCTGCCCACCGTCGCCGACCTGGAGGCGCGGGTCACGCCGCGGACCAGGGCGATCGTGCTGAACGCACCCTCGAACCCGCTCGGCTCCGTGTTCGACGCCGATCGGCTCGCCGAGGTGGTCGCCTGGGCGAACGGCCACGGTCTCTGGATCGTCTCGGATGAGTGCTACGACGAGCTCACCTTCGACCGCCCGCACGTCTCCACCGCGGTGTTCGACGAGACCGACTCCGTGATATCGGTCTACAGCTTCTCGAAGACGTACGCGATGACCGGATGGCGCATCGGGTACCTCGCCTTGCCGCAGGCGGTCGTCTCGACGCTGTCGAACGCGCACGAGGCGATGCTGTCGTGCGTCGCGATGCCGACGCAGTACGCCGCCCTGGAGGCCGTGACCGGTCCGCAGGACGTGGTCACGACGATGCGCGCCGCCTACCGGATGCGACGGGACACCGCGCTCGCCGCGCTCGAGGAACGCGGCATCCCCGCGTTCCGGCCGGAGGGGGCGTTCTACCTCTGGGTCGACGTGTCGGCGTCCGGCCTCCGGAGTGACGCGTTCGCGCGCGCACTCGTCGCGGACGCGGGCGTCGCCGTCGCCCCCGGCACCGCCTTCGGCAGCGGTGGCGAGGGGCACGTCCGGATCTCGATCGCCAACGGCGTCGACGCGGTCGTCGAGGCGATCGACCGGATCGGGGCCGCCATCGACGCCCGGTCGGTCACCGCGCGGTGACCGTGGGGATCGGGGTCCGGGGCCGGACGGGACTTCGGGCGCACCGGTCGGGCTGCGAGGGTCCCCGGCCGGGCCGCAGTGCGCCCCGGCTAGGCTGCCGGTCTCCCCGGTTAGGCTGCCGGGGGACGCGAGGAGAAGAGAGCGGATGAGCACCTCGAGCACCGAAGCGACCGGCCCGGACGACGACGAGGCCCCCGCCGGCTCGAAGCTCGCGCAGCTCATCCAGCGCCCGACGGCGAAGGTCCCGCTCGACGAGCTCGACCACGCCCTCCTCCGGGCGCTCGCCGACGACTCGCGGCGCTCCCAGCGCGCCCTGTCCCGCGAGGTCGCGCTCTCCGCCCCCGCGATCGGCGAGCGGATCGCCCGACTGGAACGCCTCGGCGTCATCCGCGCCTACACGCTCGACATCGACTGGGCGACCCTCGGCTACTCCATGTCAGTGCACATCCCGATGACCGCCGCCGCCGGTGCCGACCTCGGTGCGATCATCGAGCACCTCGTCGAGATGCCGGAGCTCGAGGACCTCGACATCGTCACGGGCCAGTGGGACCTCATCGCCAAGTTCCGCCTGCGTGACCACGCCCACCTGCAGGAGGTCCTCCTCGTTCGGATCTGGCAGATCCCCGGCGTGCAGCGGGTCGAAACGTTCCTCGGACTCGGGAACTACCGCGGGGCCGGGGTGCTGCGCGACGAGTGACGGGCACCGAGCAGGGCCACCCCGACGAACGCGCCCCGGCCCCAGCGGGCGACGCGCTCCGGCACATCATGAGCCCGGCCACCTCGCCGACGTCGTTGCCCCCGACGGTCATCGTCACCAGTCGCGTGGACGACACGATGGTCCGGTTCTGCGCCGGGCGCTCCCGCCGGTGATGAGGTCCGTGGGTGTGGCCCGGAGAACGACACGTCGGTGAGCCAGGGCACGCAGGCGGACATGCCGCGGTCGGTGACGTCGTTGCTCCTCGCCACACCGGCGCAGCAGGGGCAGCGCGGCCGGCGGGTCAGGGACGCCCGTCCTGCGCGTCGACCACGCCGGGAGTCGGACTCGTCCCGCTGAAGGCGTCGCGCATCGTCCCGACCCCCTGCTGCGGATGCGCCCGGTCGAGGTACTTCGCCCGGGATGCCTTCCGCGGCTCGGGGTCCGTGTGCATCGCGGCGTTGCGGTCCCGACGCAGGGCCTCGTCGACCTCGCCCTCGCGGTTGAACGACCACATGAGCATCGGGTCGCCGAGGGGCAACGGCTGCGCCGGGTGCTCCCCCATCGGCGTGCTGTGCCAGGTGTGCCAGGTCTTGCCGTACGAGTTCACGAGGTGCCCCATCAGCTCCGTCTCGATGGCGACCGGCAGTCCGGGCGCGACGAGTTCCCCGGAGAACACCTCGTGGTTGTGCGGGTGCCACGCGGCCCGTTCCTCCTCGGGGAGCGTTCCGTACAACGCCTCGGAGACGATGTACTCGATGCCGATCAGGTTCGCGTCGCGCGTGTTGCCGTCGAAGAGGACGCACTGGAGCATGTCCGCGTTCACCACCTTGCAGAAATGGTGCGCCTCCATCTGCAGGTCCGGCTCCCCCTTGGCGCAGTGGAAGCCGACGACGTAGACGTCGAACCCGGCCAATGGTGCGGTGGTCTGCAGGACGTCGGCGCCGCGGTCGAGCAGGGCGAGTTCGAACCCGCCGGGCCGGCCGGGAGGCACGACACCGGTCGAGCGGTTCGCGACAGCTGGATTCAGGGGCACGATGCATCTCCTCGGGCTCGGAACTCCTGCTCATCGCACTCCGCGCTGCCTGCCAGCCGCCTCAGGACCCGGGGCGCTGGACACCACCCTCGCGGGCACACGCCCCCCGATCATCCGCCGGGTGCCACCGCCGCCCTGACCACTGCGACGCCCGCGATCACCGGGACGGCGCGGGAGAGCCGGATCTCGATCGTCACGGTGTCGACGAGTTCGGGGGCGAGCGGGACGATGCGCTGGTAGCCGACCGCACCGAACTCAGCGCGCAGGACGAGTGCACCCCGAAGGGCCGCCGTCACGACAGCGCGCTCGATGCGCTGCCCGACGGCGATCTCCTCCTTGATGACGACGGCCTCGACGACCGTCGGCTCGGCCAGTCGCAGGGTGAGGTGCGGCGACGCATCGCCCGGCTCGGGCTCCCACCGACCGGTGCCGTTGGCGAGGTCGAGCGCCGGGTCCGCGGGCGAGCCGATGTCGGGGCGCGGCCAGCCATCGCCGCCAGTCCGGACCACACCGCTCGACGGCTCGACGTCCGCCTCGACGACGCGCCGACGCTGGTCCGCGATCCGTTCGCCGAGCTCGGCGAGCACCGCGACGTCGGGCTCCGCGATCCGACCGGCTCGTGTCGGCGGGACGTTCAGCAGGAACCCCGCGTTGCCGCCCACCGCCGACCGGTGGATCGCGAACAGCTCGTCGACGCTGCGGACCGCGTCGTCCTCGGCCGGGTGGTGGAACCAACCGGGGCGGATCGACGTGTTCACCTCGGCCGGGTACCAGACCAGGTCGTCCTCGTGCCCGGCGAGGGCGGCTCGGCTGCCCAGATCCTCCTCGTCGCTCCGCACCAGCGTGGTGAAGGTGCCGTCGTCGACCTGCTGGGATCGTTCGGCGATGCGCTCGGCGTCCTGCAGGGCGCGCGGCACGACGCTCCACTCGTCGGCGCGGGTGTGCCCGGCCTCGTTCCCACACCAGCGGACGTCCGGGCCGCAGACGTTGATGACCGCGCCCGGTTGGAGTTCGCGGATGACGGCGTAGTAGCGGTCCCAGTCGTACACCTGGCGTCGACCGTTCGGTCCCTCGCCGTTGGCACCGTCGAACCACACCGAGAACACGTCGCCGTACCCGGTGAGCAGCTCCGTGAGCTGGGCCACGTAGAAGTCGTCGTACGCGCGGCCCGAACCGTAGGACGCCTCGGTCCGGTCCCACGGCGACAGGTAGACGCCGAACCGGAGACCGTGGCGCCGGGCGGCGTCCGCGACCTCGCCGACCAGGTTGCCGTGCCCGCCGCGCCAGGGCGACGCGGCCACGGAGTGGCGGGTCACGGCGCTCGGCCACAGACAGAAGCCGTCGTGGTGCTTGGCGGTCAGGATCACCCCGGTCATGCCGGCGCTCGCGACCGCCGCCATCCACTGGTCCGTGTCGACGTCCTCGGGATCGAAGAGCGCCGGGTCCTCGTGTCCCGCACCCCATTCACGGTCGGTCATCGTGTTCATGCCGAAGTGGACGAACGCGGTGAACTCCATCGCCTGCCACGCCAACTGCCGCTGGGAGGGGCGTACTGCGACCATCGCCGCCAACGCGGGATCCAGTGGGGTGACGGCACTCGTGGCGGCCGCGCCGGGACTCCCGGCCGCTGCTCCGCTCACCGGAACCGCCGGTTGTAGCTCCAGAGCACGGCGATGAGTCCGGCGAGCCCGACGAGCATGAGCAGCAGGCTCGGCCAGCCGACGTGGGTCCGCGCGACCACGACGAGGACGACGCAGACGAGCACCGCCACGACGCGGGCCACGATCACGAGTGCCGCTGCGGTCGATTCCTTCACTGTCCGGATCCCTCCATGACGTCGAACACTGCCGCGCTCATCCCTTGACCCCGCCGGACGCCATGCCCTCGATGAGCCGACGTTGGATGAGCGCGTACACGATGAGCACGGGGACGATGACGATGACCATGCCGGCGTAGAGACGTCCGTAATCGGCGGCGGCCTTCTCGGCGGTCATCAGGTTGAGGAGACCGACCTGGACCGTCTTGTGCGACCCGGTCAGCAGGGTCATCGAGATGATGAAGTCGTTCCAGTAGGCGAGGAAGTTGAACAGGATCACGGTGGTCACCGCGGGGCGCGCCATCGGGAGCATGATCCGGGTCATCACGCCGAACCGGCTCGCGCCGTCGAGCGACGCGGCCTCCTCGTAGTCCACCGGGATCGTGCGGAAGAACGCGGTGAGCAGGTAGATCGTGAACGGGATGCTCGTCGCCGCGTAGACGAGGGAGAGCATCACGGGGTCGTTGAGGAACAGCCCGTTCGGCGCGATCGAGCTGATCGCCCGGTCCCAGCCGACGAGCATGAGGAAGATCGGCACGACGATGTAGTTGACGTTGACGAACAGGCCCGCGAGCAGCGCGAGTTCGATCATCCGCTTGCCCGGGAACTCGTAGCGCGCGATGACGTAGGCGGCGGGAATCGAGACCGCGAGGACGAAAGCGAGCCCGAGCAGCGTCACGAGCACGCTCGTCAGGAAGTACTGGCCCATCTGGGCGTCGACGAACGCGGCGACGTAGTTCTGCCAGTGGAAACCCTGCGGCAGCGCCCATGGGCTGCCGTAGAACTCGCTCTTCTTCTTGACGGACGCGAAGATCACCCACGCGACCGGGACCGCGGTGGCGAGCGAGGCGATGATGACGAGGACGTAGGTGAGGGTGCGGCCGACGCGGGGGCGGCGAGTGGTGATGGTGGTCATGGTCGACTCCTCAGAACTGCAGCGGCTCGCGCTTGGTGGCCCGGCTCACCAGGAGCGAGACGAGGAACGAGAACGCGAAGATGACGACCCCGATCGCCATCCCGTAGCCGTATGACCCGTTCGTGTAGGCCTGCTTGTACATGTAGGACAGGAGCACCTCGCTCGAGCCGTCGGGCCCACCGCCGGTCATCGCGTGCACGAGGACGAAGCTGAGGTTGACCGCGCTCATGATGAAGAAGGTCAGCGTGGTGCGGAGGTTCTGCCAGATGAGCGGCAGCGTGATCGTGAAGAACTGGCGACCGTTGCTCGCGCCGTCGAGCGACGAGGCCTCGTAGAGCTCCTCGGGGACGCTCGCCATGCTCGACATGTACATGACCATGTAGTAGCCGAGCGACTGCCAGACCATGGCGATGCCGACGGAGTAGACGACGATGTGCTGGTCGCCGAGCCAGACCTGACGGAGCCCGTCGAGCGACAGCAGGTGGAGCGAGCCGTTGATGAGCCCGTTGTCCTGGTCGTAGATCGCGGAGAAGATCGCTGCGATCACGACGACCGACAGGATGTTCGGGATGTAGAGGATGAACCGGTAGAGGTTCTTCGCGCGGAGCGACTGCCGGGTCATGATCGCCGCCAGGAACAGTGCCATCCCCATGGTGACGACGGTGACGACGACGAGCAGCGCGACCGTGTTCTCGAACGCCCGGATGAACTGCTGGTCCTGGAACAGCGCCTCGAAGTTCTGGAGCCCGACGAACTGCGCGGTCGGCGAGAAACCGCTCCAGGTGAACAACGACATGCGGAACACGCTGATCGTCGGCCAGACCATGAACACGGCGAACAGGACGAGCGCCGGGGCGAGGCAGGCGATGACGAAGCCCCGACCGCCGCGACGGCCACCGCTCCCTTGGCGTGCGACGCCCGGCTGGATCCGCCGGATCCGGCGCTCACGGGAGGGCGCGACCGGTGCCGGGGTACCGGCGACCGTGGTCGGTGCCGGCGGTGTGGAGGTTGAGGTCACGATTGACGTCCTTCGCTTGGTTCCTCGTGTGGTCCCTCGTGGGGCCCGGCGGTCCCGGGATCAGCGGGACCGCCGGGGCGGGTGTCCGATGCTTCCGGTCAGTCCTTCGCCGCGTGGAGCTTGTTGCTCGCGGCGTTCAGGGCGCTCCGCCACTGGGCCTCGGTCTTGTCGCCGGTGATGATGCTGTTTGCGGTGCCGAAGAGGGTGTCCTGGATGCTGACGCCCTGGACCGTCCCGGTACTGGCGAAGCCGCCGACGATCGGCTTGACGCCCGACTCGTCGTAGACCTTGTAGAACGACTTGTTGTCGCCGGTCAGGAGCGAGGACACGCCCTTGATGGGCTGGATCGCCCCGGAGGCGGCGAACAGCTTGGCGGCCTTCTTCGAGTACATGAACGCGATGAAGTCCTTCGCCGCGTCCTTGTGCTTCGCCGCGCTCGGCACCCACACGGCCTCGGTCTGCGTCGCGATGTACCGTTCGTCACCGGCGGAGACGGCCGGCAGCGGCATAAGTCCCCACTCGAACCCGGAGGCCCGCGGTGCGCTCGCCATCTCCGTCGAGACCCACGTCCCGTTCGGCATGAAGAGTGCCTTGTCGTCCATGACGCTCTGCTGGTTCTTCAGGTAGTCCTGCTCGTTCGCGTAGCCGACGGTGGTCGGGGCGGCGTAGCTCAGCAGCTTCGTCGCGATGTCGAGGACCTTCTTGCCCTTCGCGGTCTCCCAGATCCCGGGCTTGTAGTTCATGACGTCGTCGTAGAACGCCTTGCCACCGACGTCAGCCGTGAGCGCGTAGAAGAACGAGTCGAGGTAGCCGGTCGTCGGGTAGGTGAACAGCGACATGCCCTGCGCCTTGGCCTCGTCGCCGAGCTGGAACATCTGCTTCCAGGTCGTCGGGACCGCCCAGCCCTTCTCGGCGAACAGGTGCTTGTCGTACACCAGGCCGGTCGGCGCGTAGTAGACGGGCATCAGGTAGGTCTTGTCGGTGCCGTACGGGTTGGTCGCCAGGTTGCCGACGATGCCCCCGGTCAACTGTGATGAGACCGTGCCGCCCTGACCCGGGATCTTCTCCTTGAGCACCGGGGTGAGGTCCTCGAGCGCCTTGTCCTTGACCATCGTCTCGGTGAGGCCGGCCGCGCGTCCCTCGCCGAGCTCGACGAGGTCCGGGTAGTTCCCGGCCTTCATCTGCGGGGTGATCTCGTCCTCGATGTCCTTCGACAGCGTGAGCTTGATGTGGACGTTGGGGTGGAGCTTCTCGTACGCGTCGATGACCTTGTGGTACATCGCGGTGCCGTAGCCGCCTTGGAGCGCGGCGAAGTCCAGCGTGGTGGAGCTGCTCGACGACGAGCCGGAGTTCGTCGTCGAGCAGCCGGCGAGCAGTCCGAGCGCCGCGACGGCGGCCCCGATCATGACGAGCGGTCTCTTCATCGTTGTGGGTCCTTCCGCGGGCGCGTTGCCCGGACGGGTCGAAGTGGGGGTGGTGGTTCCGGTCCGCCAGCCCGGGCACGGATCGGCGTCGTCGTCGTCCGCGTGCCGGTCGGGGTGATCCTGGTTCGCGGATGTCAACACTGTGGCATCGATAACACGGACGCGCAAGCAGGTTCATGAGCCGGAAACAAACGGCACGGCGCTCGCCCGGTCGGCCGCTCCCTCGACTCAGCGAACGGCGGGAGCGGCGGTCGTGGCCCGGACGACGAGCTCCGGGGCCCCGTCGTCGGTCAGCGGGCGGCCGGCACCGGGCGCGAGCAACAGGTCGACGGCGGCCGCACCGACACGGTGGAAGTCCTGCCGGACCGTGGTGAGCGGCGGCGAGCAGTAGGCCGCGAGCGCGATGTCGTCGACGCTCACGATCGAGACGTCGTCGGGCACCCGCCGCCCGTGCTCGCGCAGGGCGCGGATGACCCCGAAGGCCATCTCGTCACTCGCGACGAACACCGCGGACACGTCGGGGATCATGGCGAGGATCTGCCCCTGCCGGTGACCCGAGGCAGGCGACCAGTCCCCTTCGAGCGGCGGCGGCGGTTCGATCCCCACGGCCACCAGGGCGTCCTCCCAGCCCTGCCGACGCTGTCGGGCCTCGATCCACTCGTCCGGTCCGCCCACGTGCCACACCTGACCGTGCCCGAGTGTCAGCAGGTGCTCCGTCGCGAGCCGCCCGGCGGCGCGCTGGTCGATCCCGACCACGGCCGCGCCGGCCGTGCGGGAACCGTCGACGGTGACGGTCGGGATCTCGCGGGTGATCTCCTCCATCTTGCGGGTGACCGAGATGAGCGGGACCGCGATGACGATGCCCTCGACCCCCTGGTCGGCGAGCTTCGACAAGGACCGCTCCATCTGGCCCGTGTCGAGGGACGCGATGGTCGCGATGCTCACGGCGAGTCCGGCGGCCTCGGCCGCCGACTCGACACCCGCCGTCACCGCCGAGCGCGAGTAGTACCCGCCGGACTGCAGCAGCACGAGTCCGAGCGTGCGGGACCGGCCGGACGACAGCATCCGGGCCGCGTTGTTCAGTCGGTACCCCAGCTGCTCGACCGCCAGGAGGACGCGTCGACGCGTCTCGGGGTTGACGTTCGGGGAGTCGCGCAGGGTCCGCGAGACGGTCTGCGCGGACACCCCGGCGGCCCGCGCGACATCGGTCATGCTCGGACCGCGGACGGCGTGGATGTCGGTCTCGGTCATGTGCCTACTGTGGCAGTGCGGTCGGCATCGATGCCATCGCGACCGCTGCTCGGCGAGCCGTTCCCGCCGATGTTGGCAGAGATGGCATCGATAACATACGATCGCGGCGTGACGGATCTGCCCTCAACCGGCGTCGCGCCGGTGCGCTCGACCCTGCTCGAACCGACCGGATCGATGATCCCGGACGCGGATCCGACGAGGACCAGTGGGACGACGATCCACTCCGGAGCGACCCTCACGTGGGCGGACCGCCGCCTGTACCGCGAGGGCGCACCCCACCGGATCCTCTCGGGAGCCCTCCACTACTTCCGTGTCCATCCCGACCTGTGGCGGGACCGTGTCCGGCGGCTCGCAGACCTCGGGCTCAACACGGTGGACACGTACGTGCCCTGGAACTTCCACCAGCCGCACGAGCAGCGCGCTCCCCGGTTCGACGGTTGGCGGGACCTCGAGCGGTTCCTGACCGTCGTCGGCGAGGAAGGCCTCGACGCCGTCGTCCGCCCCGGACCGTACATCTGCGCCGAGTGGTCGAACGGGGGCCTCCCGAGCTGGCTCACCGCCCGCGGGGTCGCGCTCCGCAGCTCCGACCCGGGTTTCACGGGCCCGGTCGGGTCGTGGTTCGACGAGCTGGTCCCCCGGGTGCGGGACCTGCAGGCGAACCGTGGCGGCCCCGTCGTCGCACTCCAGGTCGAGAACGAGTTCGGCAGCTACGGCGACGACCATGCCTACCTGCTCTGGAACCGCGAGGCCCTCGTGTCACGCGGGATCGACGAGTTGCTCTTCACGGCCGACGGCCCCACGGACCTCATGCTCGACGGGGGGAGCGTCCCGGGGACCCTCGCCGCCGTCACGATGGGCTCCCGGCCGGCGGCGGCGCGGCGGCTGCAGGCGGACCGCCGACCCGAGGAGCCGTTCGTCGTCGCCGAGTACTGGAATGGATGGTTCGACCACTGGGGCGAGCCACATCACGTCCGCTCCGTCGCGAGCGCCACGTCGACGCTGTCGGGCATCCTCGACGACCACGGCAGCGTCAGCGTGTACATGGCGCATGGCGGCACGAACTTCGGCCTCTGGGCGGGCGCGAACGAACTCGACGGCGTCCTGCAGCCCACCGTCACCAGCTACGACTCCGACGCGCCGATCGCCGAGGACGGCACGCTGACCCCCAAGTTCCACGCCATGCGTGCCGAGCTCGGTGTCGACGGTTCGGTGCCGCTCCGCGTCGCAGCGCAACCATCACACCTGCCACCGCGGACGATCGCGCTGCAGCGCCGTGCGGACCTGCTCCCCGGCCTCCGGGCGGTCGGCGAGCGGTCGGTGTTCCGGCCGCTCCCCGCCGCGTACGAGGACCTCGGACTCGACGCGGGTCTCGTCGTCCACGTCGCGTTCCCTCGGATCCCCGCAGGCGTCCACGAACTCACCCTGACGGAGGTACGCGACCGCGCGGTGGTCCTGGTCGACGGGGCGCCGGTCGGCGTCGTCGACGGCCCAAGCGGTTCCGTGACGGTCACCGGCACCGGTGACGCGATCCGTCTGGAGGTCGTGGTCGAGTCCCTGGGACGGGTGAACTACGGTCCGCTCCTCGGCGGCCGCAAGGGGTTGCTCGGGCCGGTGCTCGTCGACCGGAGGATGGTCCAGGGCTGGGAGAGCGTGGCAGTACCACTCCAGGACCTCGGCCCGGACCAGCTCGACGCCGCGACGAGCGCTCCCGTCACCCGAGCCACGACCGCGCCGGCTTCCGGCTTCGCCACCGCGACCCTCGACGTCGACGAGCCGGCCGACACGTTCCTCGCCCTGCCTGGTTCGACCAAGGGCTTCGTGTGGGTCAACGGGTTCCTGCTCGGCCGCTACTGGGAGATCGGTCCGCAGGTCACCCTGTACTGCCCCGCCCCGCTCCTCCGTCCAGGCGCCAACACCGTCACCGTGCTCGATCTCGAACGCCTCGGCACCGTGCTCGAACTCCGGGACGGACCGGAACTCGGCCCAGCCGAGGAGTACGTCGAGGAGTTCTGACCTCCTCCCCCCGAACGGGAACGGGCGACTTCCTCGGTGTCGTCCGACCGCCGACCTGTCGGAACCAGGCGGTTTCCGGGGGGCGGGGGCGCTCAGCCGCGCCCGGTGACCGCGCGGCGGATCCGCTCGATCGGCACCTTCGGCTCGCGTTCCGCGGTGAGCAGCCCGTTCGTCTCCTGCAGCGTGTCCGTCAGCTGCGTGTAGCACGAGCCCGCCAGGAACGTGCTCGCTCGGATGGCGTCGTACAGCGCCGTGATCCGGTCGAGGTAGTCGTCGCCGTCGGTCGCGGCCGTGTAGCCCCAGCCGTCCTCGCGCCGTGCGCCCGGCTGGTACTGCACGCCGCCGAACTCGGTGAGCATGACGGGCTGGCCCTGGTCCTCCACGCCGTCGACGAGGATCCGCCGGGTGGCGGGTCCCATGCCGGACAGCACGGCGGTCCGGGCGGCCGCGTCGGCGTAGGTGCGGGCGAGGACGCCACCGTCACCCTCGTAGTCGTGCACGGTCAGGATGTCCGACGCGGTGTGCTCCCAGCCGTCGTTCGAGATGACCGGCCGTGACGGGTCGAGCGCCCGGGTCACGTCGGCGAGGGCGCGCGAGTACGCCTGCTGGGCGCGGTCCTGCGGCACGTGCTGGATGCCCCAGCTCTCGTTGAGCGGCACCCACGTCACGATGCACGGGTGCGACACATCCCGTTCCACGGCGTCCATCCACTCGCGCATGAGCCGCTGCACCGCCGTCGGGGTGAACGCGTACGCACCCGGGGCCTCGCCCCAGACGAGGAGGCCGAGGCGGTCCGCCCAGAACAGGAACCGGGGGTCCTCGATCTTCTGGTGGATCCGGGTCGCGGTGAACCCGAGCTCCTTGATGAGCTCGACCTCGCGCCGCAAGGCCTCGGGCGAGGGCGCGGTGAGGTTCGAGTCCGGCCAGTAGCCCTGGTTGAGGACGCTCCGGACGTCGTACGGGCGGTCGTTGAGCAGGAACGCCCCCCGGTCGACCGCGACGGTCCGGAGCCCGAGGTACGAGGACACCGCGTCGAGCACCGCGCCGGCGGGGTCGAGCAGGGTGACCGTCGCGTCGACGAGCCTGGGGTGTTCCGGGCTCCAGCGGATCTCGTCCTCGGCCTGCCCGTTCACCTGCCGGGCGATCGGCAGGACGAGGTCGACCGTGTCGGTGGCGGTGGGCACCGTGACCTCGGTCGTCCCGAGGTCCTCGCCACGGTCCTCCCAGCGGAGTGCCACGCGCACCCGTGCGCCCGCCCGTGCCGCGCCGCGCAGGCGGACGCCGAGCGCGACGGCGGTCGGACCCGCGGGCACCCACCGCAGCGCCTCGACCGACACGGGCGGTACGGCCTCGAGCCAGACGGTCTGCCAGATCCCGGTGGTGCGCCGGTACCAGATCGCGTGCGGCTCTTCGTGCCAATCCTGCTTGCCGCGGGGCTGCGTGACGTCGTGGGGGTCGTCCTCGGCGCGGACGACCAGGGTGTGGGTGCGGCCGTCGTCCACGGACGCGGTGACGTCGATCGTGAACGGCGTGTGCCCGCCCTCGTGCGTCCCGACGAGTGCGCTGTCGATCCAGACGCTCGCGCGGTGGTCCACCGCGCCGAAGTGCAGCAGCACCCGCGACGCATCGGCCGAACGCCCGGCACGCTCGAGATCCTCCGCGGAGATGCTCCGCGCGTACCAGACCACCGGGTGGAACCCCGGCTCGTCCACACCCGACGCGACCGACTCCGGCGGGAACGGCACGGTGATCACACCGGCGTCCGGGAGGCCCACGGTCCAGCCCGCGACCAGGCCTGCGTCGGCGTCGTCGTGGCGGAACGACCAGGTGCCGTCGAGGGAGGCCCATCGCCCGCGGATGAGCTGCGGTCGCGGATGGGTGCCGTCCTGCCGGCTCGCGACCGGGAGGGTCGGCGCGGCGACCGGCGGAGCGGCCGGGGACGAGGAAGCGGGCGTCGTCGGGACAGCGTCATCGATGTGCACGAGTCAAATTTATACCGCTTCAAATGCGCGTGGCGATACCCTTCCCCCATGGATCGCGTCACCCTGCAGGACGTGGCGGACCGGGCCGGCATCTCGATCGGGACGGTCTCGAACGTCGTGCGCGGGTACCAGCACGTCAGTCCGCGGATGCGCGCGCGGGTGCAGGCGGCCATCGACGAACTCGGCTACCGACCGAACGGACTCGCCCGGAGCCTGGCCACCGGACGATCCCGGATGCTCGGTCTCGCGTTCCCCGACCTCCGCCGCCCGTACTTCGCCGAACTGGCCCACGTGTTCGCTCGCGTTGCCGAGTCGCACGGCTACCGGCTGCTGCTCATCGAGACGGGCGGCACGGCCGAGGGCGAACGCGCGGTCCTCGCCGACCGTGAGGCCGGCACGATCGACGCCCTCGTCATGCACCCCCAGATGCTCAGCGCCGGCGAGCTCGACGCGATGCGGCGCGGCATGCCGGTCGTGTTCCTCGGCGAGGACCCGCAACCCACCACCTCGGACCAGGTGGCGATCGACAACGTCGCCGCCGCCGAGGACGCCGTCGCCCACCTGCTCGGCCTCGGTCGACGGCGCATCGCGTTCCTCGGGCACGAGGTCGGCGAGTCGTCCCGAACCTCGACCCTCCGACTCGAGGGGTACCGGCGCGCACTGGCCGGGGCAGGCCTGCCGGACGACCCGACGCTCCTGGTCCCCCGCGAGGTCGGCGACGCGCGGGGCGCCGAGGAGGCCCTCGACGCGGCGCTCGACGCCGGCCTGCGGATGGACGCCCTGCTCTGCCGCGACGACCTCGCCGCGATCGGTGCCCTCCGCTCGCTCCGCCGCCACGGGATCGCCGTCCCCGACGACGTCGCCGTTATCGGGTGGGACGCCATCGAGCTCGGCGCGAGCACCGACCCGAGCCTGACCTCGGTCGCGCCCGACACGCACGGGCTCGCGGAGCGCGCGCTCGACCTCGTGCTCCGGGAACTCGACGGCGCGCACCAGGGCGGGGCACACCACACGGTGGGGCACCGCATCCTCGTGCGCGAGAGCGCGCCGGCGACGCCGCGCTGACCCGCGCGATCACCCTCCGACGACCGCACGGGCCCATCGGCACGACACCGCTGGGACTGTCCGAACACGACGTCGCTGCAATCGTGACCGCCACGTGACCCGGGCTCAGCCTGCCGCGCCCGTTCGATGAAGTCCCGACCATCGAGACACCGACCAGTCCACTCTCACGGCATCGGGCGGTTGTCTCCGTCTGGGCATCTGTGGTTGGTTCGCAGTTGTGGAATCACACGACCTCGTCGGGGACGACAACTTCGTGATCGCGGGTCGGCGCGCCGAGCGCCTTGCCCAGCACGGAGCCACCGTCGTCGGCATCTCGCAGCAGGCGGGCGCGGCAGGTCTGTGCAGCCTGTGGCTTCTCGTCACCGTCACGTCCGCGTTCCGTTCGACGACGCTGATCTGGTTTCTTCTCACCGTCGCGGGAGCCGGCGTCGCTTTCACCAGCTGGATCCGGGCGCGACAGCTCCACACCCTGCTGCCCTACACGATCGAGGCACCGGAGCGCCCGTTCCAGGTTCTCGACAAGGCGCAACGTCGAACCATCGGACGGCAGATTCGCGGGAAAGAAACAGTCACCCCAGTGACTGCGAGGCTCGTTCGCGCCACACACCTGTCGCAACGGCGCTCGACACGCGCCGCACTGCCGCCACTGATCGGCATGGGTCTGGGTGTCGCTGGCTTCGCGGGGTCGTTGATCCGCACGGTCGGTGGGTGGGGGTCAGCACTGCTCGTTCTCGAACTCGCTACAGCCGTGGCAGTCACGATTGCGGGTCTCGTGGAGGCAAACAGGCGCAACCGAGTTCTCGCCGCGACAGAGCACCTCGAAACGCTTTGAAGCGGGAGCCGGTCGCTCGCTCTCGGAGTGCTCCCGATTCCGTCCCCCGCCCGCGACCGCCGTCGGTCTCTGGTGAACGATCGGCTAATGGGAAGGCTTCCAGACGAGCCACTTCCGAGCGACCTCCTCGGCCAAGTCGACGTCGAAGCGGCGCGCGATCAACAGCACCTGCGCGAGCACGTCCGCCAGCTCTGATCGAAAGTCGCCTTCGAGCTCGACGTCGGAGCGTCCCTTGTCGCGTGCCTGCCCAGCACGGGCGAGGTACGCCTGCGTCAGCTCCCCGACCTCTTCGTTGAGCTTCAACACGAACCAGTCATCGGACCGATCGATGCCGTGGCGCTCCGCGTAGAAGGCCGAGACCTCCTCGACCTCGTCGCTCAGCTCGTCGATCTGCACGACAGCAGTGTCCCATCGATGACGAGGAGCCGTAGTGGATGGTTGATGCGTCCCCCATCCCTGTCCTACAGCAGATCCCGCTCCGACGTCGAGCTTGCACCTCGGTAGTTTTGGCCACGATGGAAGGACGCGATGATGCGACCACTGATCCTCTCGGGCGGCCCGGCAGTCGGGAAGACGACATGCGGGCGGGCCCTCGCGGTCTCCCACGAGCGCGCCGCATACATCGACGGTGACGACATTCGTCAACTCGTCGTCGCAGGCGACGCCACCCTGTGGTCCGGTTCCGAGGGTCGTGCCCAGCACGCTCTCGCCACCCGCAACGTCGCGGCCCTCGCGAGGAACCTGCTCGCCGCCGGCTTCGCCGTCACTGCATCCGACGTGGTGACCCAGGAGACCCTGCCCGTGTACCGCGCGGAATTGCCCGGGTGCTTCGTCGTTCACCTCGTGATCAGCCTCGATGCAGCCCGCGCACGAGCAGCGACGCGGCCGGTCTACATCACGGACGAGGAGTTCGAGCTCCTCCATCGGATCGCCGCCTCACCGCCGGCGGTGGACCTCGTCGTCGACGTCACCGACATGAGCGAGGAGGAGCAGGTCGACAGCCTGCTCAGGGCCTGGGTGAACGCGGATGTCTGATGGTCGAGCCTTGCGCGGTAAATCCCCGGGGGTGGCACGCTCGGGGCATGCAACGCAAGGGCCGAAGGTTCGGGGATCGCGCCGCGACCCTCACCTTGTTCTCCGGGTTGCCAGGTTCGGGCAAGACGACGCTCGCGCGTCGCCTCGAAGCTGAAGGCAAAGGCGTGCGCCTCGCTACGGATGAGTGGCAGGACCGGCTGGGCGTCCCGCATTCCGAGAGCGCGTTTCACGAGCGGCTACAAGCCGCGCTGTACCAACACGCCCTCGTCCTGCTACGGCGAGGTGTCGATGTGATCCTCGAAGACGGCCTGTGGATGAAGGCTGAACGGGCCCAGAAGTTCGCCGACGCCCGCTCCTGCGGCGCACTCATCGACCTTCACGTGTTCGACGTCGACTACGACACGCTGTGGACCCGCTTGCAGAAGCGCAACGAGGAAGGTGCCTCCGGGGCCGCGCCGATCACGTCGGAACACCTTCGTTCGGCATGGGACTTGTTCGAACCCGTGTCTGCCGAGGAGCTGTTGCGGGTCGACTCTCACCGGACACACTCGGGGGGCTTCGCTTGAGCACGGAACACGGCGACCGATAGCCGATCGGCTACTGGACGATCTCGTCAGTCTGCACACGCTCGTGACTGATTCGACGGCGCCGGCGAGGACTACGAAGCCGGTGCGACGAGCAGCTCCTAGGGAAAAGCCATCCCGCTGAGGAATAGGGCGAGGAGTACGAGCGCACCGCCGACGATGACACACACCGCTTCGAATGGAGAGGAGCGCAGCTTTTGCGTCGCCCCCGTCTGCCGACGCTGCAAGATGCGTCGCCATTGGTGCATCAGCCCGATCAGCAGCGAGGCTGCTCCGAGTGCCAACGCGATACCGAAGAGGTTCTGCGCAAGCACGATCGACACGACCTGAACCTACCGGTCGACATCGCCCGGGCGACCGTCATCCACCCGAGGCCTCAGGCCCGCTACCGCTGGCCGATAGCGGGTCGTCCAGCGAACTTCCCGCTGGGCCGCCCGCCGGCCCGGACTCCCCGCGCCGACCGGGGCGCAGGCGGTCTCACGTAGGGACTCCGCGACCTCTCGCAGTGAAGTCAGCGGGACCCGCGAGCCGGCTGGCCTCCAGAACAACGGAGCTCGCTCAGGACACATCGCCCGGCGGCACCTCCCCGACCACCGCCCCGAGCAACTCGGTGAGCGCCGCCCGGACCGCCTGCGGCAGCGCCACGGCGTCGAGCTCCGCGAGCCGGTCCACGACGGGTCGGTCAGCGGCGACGATCTCCCACGCCTCGAGCTTCTCGGGGTTGCCCATCTGCGCGTCGGCGAGCACGGTGCGGGCCGCGGCGCGTCGGTCGGGGCCGACCCGGACCTCCCCCGCGATGCGGACGACGGCACCGACGTCGGACGGGACGGTCGCGGTCACGCTCCAGCGCCCGTCGACCCCGGTGACCGCGACCTCGGCGCCGTCGACGGTCACCGGTCCGTCCGGCAGGGCGGCGAGGACGGTGAGGATCCACGTCCGGACGGGCGGGACCAGGTCGCCCCGGCCCTCCGCGGGTCCGATGCGGAACGTGCGGGTCGGGAGGTCCCAGGCGAGCTCGGTCCGGACGGCCGGACCGGCGGCGGCAACGCCCGCGTCGTCGTCCTCGGCGTCCTCCGCCAGCACGAACGTCCCGGAGGCGGCCGGCGCGACGAGCACCTCGAGCTCGCTCGGGTTCCGGGTCGCGTCGAGGTCGGGACCCTCGTCGAGCGGCAGGATCCCGCCGGCCCGCAGGAGCACGGGGATCGACGCGGTCGGCCGGTGGAACGCGAGGCTCCGGTCGCCGCGGTAGACCGTCCCGGTGAACACGTCGGTCCAGGTCCCGGCGGGCAGCCAGGCTCGGACGCTCCCGAGCAGCGAGGCCGGGTCGCGCGGCTCGGTGATCGGCGCGACGAGCAGCTCGGACCCGAACGCGTACTCGTTCGGGACGCGGTAGGCCTCGCTCCGGCGCGGCTCCAGGTGGTACATCGGCCGGACGAGCGGGGTGCCGGCCGCCGCCGCGTGGTTCATCGTGTGCAGGTAGGGCACCATCCGGTGACGGAACCGGAGGGCGTCGTCCATGGCGGCGCGGTGCTCCGGCGGGAACGACCACGGCTCCTTGCGGATGAACGGGTTGTTGGCGGAGTGCAGCCGCATGATCGGCGAGAACACCCCGAACTGCACCCAGCGCGTCGCCAGCTCGTCGTCGCGCACGCCCCGGGTGTGCCCGCCGATGTCGTGGCTCCACCACGCGTACCCGATGTTGGCGGCGGTCGCCGTGAACTCCGGCTGGAACGCCAGCGACGCCCACGACACGACCGCGTCGCCCGAGAACCCGACGGCGTACCGGTGGCTGCCGGGCCCCGCGTACCGCGAGAACGTCATCCCCGGGCCGCCGTTCCGGGCGGCGTCGAGGTGGTGGAAGTGGTTGAGCACCCAGAGCGGGTCGACCCCCGGCAGGTCGGAGGTGCGCCCCTGCTGCCAGTCGATCCACCAGAAGTCGACGCCCTGGTCCTCGAGCGGGTCGTGCAGGTCGCGGAAGTACGACTCGAGGAACGCGCGGTCCGTCGGCGCGAAGGGTAGCGGGCGCTCCGTCTCCGGGTCGACCCCGAGCGCCCGCGCCATCGTCGGGTAGGCGTCCTCGAACGCCCGCACGCCGTCGGCGGGGTGCAGGTTGAGGGTCGTCCGCATGCCGCGCTCGTGCAGGGCGGTGAGGAACCCCTCCGGGTCGGGGAACAACGAGCGCTCCCACGAGTAGCCGGTCCAACCGTTCCCGAACCGCGACGGCACGGAGTCGACGCGGTGCCAGTCCATGTCGATCACGGCGACGGAGAACGGGACGCCCTCGTCGTCGAACCGGTCCATGAGCGCCAGGTAGCTGTCGGCCGTGTACGGGTGGTACCGGCTCCACCAGTTGCCGAGCGCCCATCGCGGGAGGCGCGTGGGCGGTCCCGAGACCGCGTACAGCGCCGAGACGGCGGCCGGGTAGTCGCGGCCGTACGCGAACACGTAGAGGTCCTCGCGATCGGCGGCACGCACGCCGACCCAGCCGTCGTCCTCGAACAGGAACGAGGCGGCGTCGTCGACCACCGCGATGCCGTCGGGAGCGACGACGCCCGGTTCGAGGTCCGTCCGGCCGTCGACGTCGTCGAGCGTCCGCGCCGTACCGCCGAGGTCCCGCGTCGGCTCGCCGTACCGCCACCGGCCGGTGTCCGCGCCGATCATCTCGACGAGCAGCCCGCTCGCCGAGAACGGGCCGCCGTCGTACCGCAGCCGTGCCCGGGCCGTCGTCAGGACGACGCCCCGGCCGGACCGCTCGACGTCGAACGGCACCGCCGGCAGGTCGCGGCGGATCGCGAACGTGGAGGCCCGGTCCTCGAACCCGCCGTCAGTCGACCGTTCGACGCGGAACAGCCCGTCGGTGAGCACCGTGATGCGCCAGCCGTCGCCGTGGACCTGCTGGTCGTCGCGCGCCCGCGGCGCGGCACCGGGCAGCGGCCGGATGACGGGCAGCGCGGTCGGAGTGGCGTCGGGCGTGGGCTGCGTGACGGAGTCGGACATGGTCCTCCAGGTCGGTGGGGTAGTCGGGCGTGACGGTACCCGTGTGCGGTGGGGTGGTCGGGCGTGACGGTACCCGTGTGCGGTGGGGTGGGCCTCCCGGGCGGGACCCCGTCGTCGGCGCGGGCGGCGACCGTCGGTCAGTGCTTGACGGCGCCCTGCGTCACGCCGCTGATCACCCAGCGCTGGGCGAACAGGTACACGACGATCGTCGGCGCCATGGCCATGAGGTACGACGCGAACGCGACGTTGTAGTTCGTGCCGAACTGGCTCTGGAAGATGTTCTGCACGACCGGCAGGGTCTGCAGGCTCGGGTCCGCGGTGATGAGCGACGGCATCATGAAGTCGTTCCACGACGCCAGGAACGCGAAGATGCCGACCGTGGCGTTCATCGGACCGAGCAGCGGCAGCACGATGCGCCAGAAGATCTGCCACGTCGTCGCGCCGTCGATGCGGGCGCTCTCCTCGAGCTCGATCGGCAGCGAGCGGAGGTACGCCGAGTAGAGCAGCACGCTGAACGACAGTTGGAACATCGCGTGCAGGATGCCGACGCCGACGGGGTTGTCGAGACCGGTCAGTGCCGTGAGCTGGATCTGCGGCAGGGCGACCACCGGGAACGGCAGGAACAGCGCGGCGAGCAGGTAGTACAACGACCAGCGGTAGATCCGCTTGTCCCAGTTGCGGGCGATCGCGAACGCGGCGAGCGAGCTGAGGAACAGCGTCAGGACGACCGTGATCGCGGCGACGCCGAGCGACAGGCCGAACGACACCGGGAAGTGCGTGAGCCGCCACGCCTGCACGAAGCTCGCGGGGTTGAACGGCGCCGGGAACGAGAACGCGTTCCCGTCCACCGACTGCGCACTCGTCTTGAACGCCATCGACAGCGTGACCCACAGCGGGGCGAGCACCGTCAGCGACGCCAGGATGAGCAGGACGGTCAGCGGCCAGTTCGTGCGACCGAGCCGACGACGCCGACGCGTGGTGGTGGGGCGGCCGGCGCTGGAGCCGGCCACGTGGTCGTGGTGGAGGTCGACAGAGGTCACAGTCGGATGGTCCTTCCGCGGGTGACGAGGAGCTGGGCGACGGAGATCACGACGGTGACGATGAAGAACACCGTGGCGTTGGCCATCTGGTACGCGTAGTCGCCGCCCGTGAAGCCGCCGAAGATCGTCATGGCGACGCTGCTGGTGGCGGTGCCCGGGCCACCGTTCGTCAGACCGACGATGACGTCGTAGGCGCCGAGGTAGCCCTTCACGCCGAGCACCGTGTTGATGACGATGAACCCGGCGATGAGCGGCAGCGTGATGGAGCGGAACTGCTTCCAGGAGCTGGCGCCGTCGAGCGCGCTCGCCTCGTACAGGTCGTCCGAGATCGCCGTGAGGCCGGCGGTGTACACGAGCAGGGCTCCGGGGATCGTCTGCCAGGCGGACACGATCACGATGGCGAGCCACGCGAGGTCCGGGTTGCCGAGGATGCTCTGCTCGAGCGGGTGGAACCCGACCGCGGTGGCGAGGGCCGGCAGCGAGTTCGAGAACAGGTAGTTGAACACGTACGCGACGACGATCCCGGAGATCACCATCGGGATGACGAACACGCTCCGCAGCGGCGCCGCGAACCGGATCCGCCGCGACAGCGCCACGGCCAGCGCCAGGGCGATCACCTGCGCGACGACGACGGTGACCGCCGCGAACCCGAGCGTGAAGCCGTACGAGGCGATGATGTTCGGATCCGTGAACAGCGTCGTGTAGTTCCGCAGCCCCAGGAAGGACCACCGGCCGTACCCGACGTAGTTCGTGAAGCTGTAGAAGATGCCGATCACGGCGGGCACCACGACGAACGCGGTGAACAGCGCGAGCGCCGGGAACAGGAACAGGGCGTAGATCGGGTCGACGCGCCGCCGCCGAGCGGGCCGGGTCGACGGTCTCGGCGGCAGTTCATCGGCGGTTCGGTCCGACAGGGGTGCTTGCAGGGTCACGATCGCTCCTCGTCGAGGTCGGACATCGTCATGGGGGTCATACGAGTGCGTCCCGTCCGGCGAGGCGCCGCCAGTCCGCGTCGAGCTGGCGGAGCATGCCGTCGAAGTTCCCGCTCCGCGTGGCGGACTGCAGGTAGTTGCCGAGCGGGATCGAGTTCGGCATGAACGTCCCCGCGCCCTGGTAGAACGCGGCCCGGTCGACGAACGGCTGGAGGCCCGCCACCCGCTCGTCCTGCTGCGCGGGCGCGCCCTTCCGTGTCGAGTACGCCAGGTTGTCCTGGTTGTAGGCGTCGATGACCGACGGACGCATGAGGAACTCGACGAGTTCGCGAGCTTCCTCGCGGTGTGCCGTCGCGGTCGGGATGTAGAGGCCGAGGTCGATGTTCACCCGGGCCTTGCGATCCGCCGGGTCCTCCGAGACGGGCAGCGGGAACGTCCCGACCGACAGGCGCTTGTCGACGAGCGCGATCTGCCCGAGGGCCCACGGCCCCTGCAGGTACATCCCCACCTGGCCCTTGCCGAACGCCAGGTTGCCGTCGGCGTACGAGCGGACGGCGTGGTCGGGGTTGAAGAACGTCGAGATCGTCTTGGCGCGTTCCATCGGGACCGCCAGGGTCTTCTCGAACGAGACCTCGGAGTCGGGTCCGACGTCCGTGCCGAGTTCCTTCATCCGCCGGAAGAACCGCCCCGTGTCGACGAGGCTGCCGACCGAGTAGTCGAACAGGCCCTGCCACAAGGTCCACGTGTCCTTGTCGGTCGCGTAGATCGGGGTGATCCCGGCCTGCTTGAGCTCCTTGCAGACGTCGACGAACTGCGACCACGTCTCGGGCACCGGCAGGTGGTGGTCGGCGAAGATCTTCTTGTTGTAGATGACGCCGGCCGCCGCGAGGGAGTAGGGTAGCACGCTCGTCCGGCCCGGGTACGTCGCGTACTGGTCCGTCAGGGAGCGGATGTCGGTGCGGACGGTCCGGGCCGAGGGCAGGTCGGACATGTCGCTGAGCACGCCGCGCTTGATGTACCGGGCGAGCTCGAGGTTGTCGTTGAAACAGCCGACGTCCGCCGGGGCACCGCGCACGAACTGCGGGGCGATCACGTTGGTGGAGTCGTGCACCACCGAGATGCCCGGCCGCTCCCGCTCGAACTGGCGGAGCAGCGTGTCGAAGTAGGCGATGACCTCTTGCTTCTGCTCGTAGAACCGGAGGTGCGTGGTGCCGCCGCCGGCACCGGGCGCGGCACAGCCGGCGAGACCGAGCGCAGCGAGTGCGGTGGAGCCGACGAGGAAGGACCGGCGGCTCACTGAGACAGGACGGGACACGCGACATCTCCCTTGATTGCGGCGTGCGCGCCAATTTATAGCGCTCAAAATCCGGTGTCAAGCGGGCCGCTCAACGGTGGCCGCCGGGGTCCGTCCCGTCCGACCAGGGAGGCCGCCTACCCTCCGGAGCATGACCGACGATCGACGCCGCGAACTCGGCTCCACCGACGCGCCCGTCGAGGACGAACTCCTCGAGTCCTTCGAGGCGACGATCGAGGAGGGCGCGGAACGGCTGCAGCGGACCGTGCGGGCGGTGCTCATCACCGGGTTCTTCGGTGGTCTCGAGGTCGGCCTCGGCGTGATGGCCTACCTCGCGGTCCTCACCGAGACCGGGAGCCACCTGCTCGCGGGACTCGCGTTCGGCATCGGGTTCATCGCCCTGCACCTCGCGCACAGCGAGCTGTTCACCGAGAACTTCCTCATGCCCGTCGCGGCCGTCGTCGCGCGCGAGGGGAGCCTGCTGCAACTCCTCAAGCTGTGGGGCGGCACCCTCGTCGCGAACCTCGTCGGCGGGTGGGTGTTCATGTGGCTCGTCGTCCAGGCGTTCCCCCAGTGGCACCCCACGCTCAGCGAGGCCGCGCACCACTACATCGACGCCCCGTTCGACCTGCAGAGCGTCGTGCTGGCCGTGCTCGGCGGCAGCACCATCACCCTGATGACCCGGATGCAGCAGGGCACGGACTCCGATCCCGCCAAGCTCGTCGCCGCCGTGGCCGGCGGGTTCCTGCTCGCGGGCCTCCAGCTGTTCCACTCGATCCTCGACTCGCTGCTGGTGTTCGGCGCGATCCAGAGCGGTGTCGACATCACCTACGGACAGTGGCTGGGGTGGTTCGGGTACACGCTGCTGTTCAACCTGCTCGGCGGCCTGGTGTTGGTCACGGCACTCCGGCTGCTCCGGACGAAGGAGCTGATGCAGGGTCGGCGACAGACCTCGCACGACCACCCGGATCGCGCTTCCCACCAGCAGGCGGACTGACGCACCCGGTGGTCGGGGGCGGGGTCAGACCCCGAAGCCCTCGCCGCCGGTCACGGGCACGACCGCTCCGTTGAGGAACGTGCTCTGCGCCACCCACCGGATGACGTCCGCGATCTCGTCGGGACGCCCCACCCGCCCCAGCGGGATCCGCTCGAGGAGGGCCCGACGGTGCTCGTCCGTCATCGGGGCGAGCATGTCGGTCTCGGTCGGACCCGGTGCGACGGCGTTGATCCGGATGCCGCGCGGGCCGTACTCCCACATGACCGACCGCATGAAACCCTCGAGCGCGGCCTTCGACGCCGTGTAGTGGCTGCTGCCCGGGATGCCGACGCGCGCGCTCTCGGACGACACGAGCACGATCGAGCCCGACCGCTGCCGGTTCATCGCCTTCGCCACGTGTTTCGTCGCGAGCATCGCCCCGACCAGGTTCACCTCGAGCACCTCGCGGATCGACGCCGCGGTCATCCGCACCAGGAGCTCCTGCGGTGCGACGGCGGCGTTGACCACCGCGACGTCGAGCCGTCCGTGCTCCACCGCCGTGCGCACCGCGTCCGCCACGGATCCCTCGTCGCGCATGTCGGCCTCGACCCCGACGACACCGGACGGGACGCCCGAACCACGGTGCGTGCCGACGACGCGATGGCCGGCCTCGAGGAACGCCCTGGCCGTCGCGGCGCCGATGCCCCGCGATGCCCCGAACACGATCACGGACAGCGGTTCGACGTCGGTCTGCACGGGTCGATTATCTGCTACGGTCCTGTTCGTGCGGGGCGGATGCCTCGTGAGCATGGCCGCTGGACAGCGGCTCAGGCTGGACGTTCTGGGGCGCGGACGCGCTCGGTCCGGCCCTGCCGTGCCCGCCCCGGGATCCCGAGCGCGGAGGCACAGGATGGCGAACACCGAGGTCGATCCCGTCGGCCGGTGGGTCGTCGTCGATCACTTCGGTGCCGTCACGACCCTGCTCGCGGTCGGTGACCAGGAGCACGCCGGGGTCAGCCCTCGGCGGAACCTGGACCGCCGCGCGCGCGAGGTGCTGCTCCCCGCACTGTCCGAGGTGATCGGGTCGGGCGCGGCCCTGCGACGCATCGTGCACCTGGGGGGCGATGCGTACCAGGTCGACGCCCGGCCCGTGATCACGCCGGACCGGTCGCACGTGACGGGCGCCTACGGCGTGTTCGTCCCGGCCGCCGAACCGGTGCCGGAGCCGCCACTCATCGGTGCGTGGCAGTGGACGGTGGACACGTCCGGCAACAACGTCGGGTCGACGTCGTCGCAGTGGGGCGCCGACCTGTACCGGTTGCACGAGTTCACGCCGGACGAGGTCCAGTCGAGCCGAGGGCCGGTCGGCGACTGGTTGACGCGACTCCTGCCGTACGAGGAGCGTGCTCGCGTGAAGACGACGGTGGACGCCGGGCTCGCGGCCGCGAACGGGGTGCACCAGCTCCTCACCTTCGGTGCCGTCACCCGCCCGGACACGCCGAACCCCGGCCGCAAGCAGTTGGCTCTCGTCGGCACGTCGACCGTCCTGCCCGAGCGGCCGGGCGTGCTCTACGCCTACGGGTTCACGCGGGAGGTCCCGAAGCCGAGCACGTACCGCACGACCGGTCTCGACATCGTCGACGCGTCGGAGTTCGCCCGCGCCTACTTCGCGCTCGCGGGTGACGTCGCGTACGCCGCCGTCGACTGCCTCCAGTCGTCGACGTTCATGACGTCGCCGAGCTGGGGGCGGCTCGGGCTCCACGAGCCGTTCGAGGGCGACATCGCCTCGCTCGCGCTCGCGGAGGACCGTCCCGCCTTCGAGGAGTTCGTCGCCGCCGCGCGTCGGAGCGTCGACCACGACGCAGCCACGCACGACGTGCGACTCGTCCGCGACGACGGCTCCCCCGCCCGGTTCCGCGTCCGTGCGGCGCGGGTGGACCGCACCGCGGCGGCGAGCCGGTACCTGCTGCTGTCGTTCGAGGCACGCTCGTGAGCCTCCTCGCCGGCAAGACCGTGCTCGTCTCGGGCGTGTTCACCGAGTCCTCGATCGCGTTCCGCAGCGCCGCGATCGCGCAGGAGCAGGGCGCCACCGTGATCCTCAGCGGGTTCGGGCGGCGCCGTCGCATCACCGAGGCCGTCGCACGACGGCTGCCGACGACCGCGCCCGTCGTGGAGTTCGACGCCGAGGAACCGGCCGACGTGGGCCTCCTGGCCGGCCGGCTCCGCGAGCACACCGACCGACTCGACGGCGTCGTGCACTGCATCTCGGCGAGCCTGCCGTCCGTGGTCGGCGACGGGTTCAGCGATGCGGAGTGGGACGACGTCGCCCACTCGTTCCGGGTCTCCGCGTACTCGCTGCAATCGCTCGTCCGCGGCGCGGACCCGCTGCTCGGCGCGGGCGCGAGCGTCGTCGGGTGCACGCTCGACGCCTCCCGTGCCTGGCCCGTCTACGGCTGGGCCGGCGTCGCCAAGGCGGCGTACGAGTCCGTGAACCGGTACCTCGCGCTGCACCTCGGTCCGCGCGGCATCCGTACCAACCTCGTCGCCGCCGGCCCCGTCGACTCGTTCACCATGCGGGCGATCGAGGGCATCGACCAGGTGAACGGGCTCTGGGAGGACCGTGCGCCGCTCGCCTGGGACCGCACCGACGCGACCCCCGTGGCCAGGACGGTCGTCGCGCTGCTCTCCGACTGGCTGCCGGCCACGACCGGGTCGATCATCCACGCCGACGGCGGGTTCCACGCGGTCGAGTACTGACCGGCGCCGGAGGTCGACCCGGCTGGGACGTGGAAATGCCCCGGCGGACTCGGGGGAAGCCCGCCGGGGCGGATCCGCGGAGTTGGGGGGAACGCCGCGGACAGGTCGATGCTACCCCTCGCAGGCCGCATCGCGTGGTCTGGAGCGTCGTCTCACCATCCCGTGTCGAGCGTGTGCTGCACGAGGAGGGCGGTCAGGACCTGGACGACCAGGCCAGCCCATCGCCAGCGGGGTGAGAGCAACGCCGTCCCGACGAGCACCCACGGCGCGAAGGGCAGCCAGATGCGCTCCACCTCGGCCTTGCTCATCCCCGACACGTCGGCGAGGAACACCATGGCGGCGCCGGCGAGTGCCAGGACCACCGGGACGACGGCCGCCCGAGGGAGCCGCCGGTACGCACCGATCCAGCCGTGACCGCGCAGCACCGCGCGCGCTCGCACGAGCGTCTGTGCGACGGCAGGCCCGATCACCGGTCCCGCGCTGAAGGCGAACGCGGCCAGGTCACCCCAGACCCAGTACCCGAACGGACGCTTGTGTGCCACGCCGTTGTAGTACCGCTCGCGGAGGACCGGGTACGCCTCCCACCAGGCGAACCCCCACAGCGCGAACGCCCCGACGACCGCGACGGCACCGAGCAGCCCCCACACGAGTGGTCGCCACGAACGTGCCGCGACGAGCACCCCCACCGCCAGGACGCCGAGCAAGGGCAGCCCGTAGGAGAGCATGACGCTGTACCCGAACAGCAGTCCCGCTGCGACACCCCACGCGGCGGCGGCCCCGCCGCGCCGGCTCGTCGCCGACCGGGCCAGCAGACAGGCCGCCCAGGCGCCGCACGCAGCGAACACCGCGTCGGCGGAGACGGCCGACCAGACCGCTGCGGGACCGAGGACGAGGAACGGGGCGACACGGCGGGCGGCGGAATCGGCGCCGAGGGTACGCAGGGTGAGCAGCACCGCGACCGGCGTCGTCGCCGCGACGAGCAAGGTCATCCAGCCCGCCGCCAGGCCGGTCGTGAACCCGAGCCGGACGAGGACCACGTAGAAGAGCAACGCCCCGGGCGGGTGCCCGGCGATGTGGACCGGCCACTTGCCCGGGCCGCCCACGATGCGTGGGATGAACCCGTGGAGGGTCTGGGCGAACGGATGCCCAGCCACGGCCCGCGCCGTGTCCATGTACTCGTACGGGGTGTCGAGGACGTGACCGATGCCGTGGGAGCCGTCGACCAGTGCGAGCGCCGCGAACCACGCCAGCGTGACCGCATACGCGCCGGGCACGAGCACCGCCCAGCGCGCCCGAGCGGCCACCCGGTGTGCGAACACCACCCCGAGCACCGCCAGCGCCACCGCCGGCAGTGTCCCCGGCCCGACCCGCGGGTCCCAGTGCGCGTGCAGGGGAGGGAACGCGATGACGTGCACGCGCCAGCCGGTCAGTCTCGGGATCAACACTGCCGCGGCCATCAGGAGGACGGCGACGGCCAGGCCGACCACCGCCGGGGTCCACGGTCGTCGCACGTGGTGTTCAGGGAGGGACATGGGTCTCCGGTTCCGGCCGTCGAGGAAGCGTCTCATGCAACCAGATCGCAGGCCCGACTGGCCCGCCGACCGCACGATCGCGCGCCGCGAGCGCACGCGACGTCAGCCGAGCGACTGCTGCTTGGCCTGGACGACGCGCCGCGCGGCCGCGTCGACCTGCTGCCGGAAGGACGCGTCGGTCCGGGCCTTCGCGACGACCGCGTCGACCATCGGGTCGACCACGCTCGGGTCGGCGGAGGCGAGCACGATGTCCGACCCCGCCTGGATCGCCAGGACCGCCCGCTGCGCCGGGGTCCACTGCTGCACCTGCGCGGCGGTCGAGAGGTCGTCCGTGACCACGACGCCGTCGAACCCGAGCTGGCCGCGCAGCAGGCCCTGGACCACCGTCGGCGAGAACGCGGCCGGCATCGAGGGATCAATGCGTGAGTAGTACGCGGTCGAGGTCATGACGAACCGGGCACCGTCATGGACCTCGGCGCGGAACACCTGCACGGACGGGCTGTCGGCGGTCGTCACGCTGTCGGTGACACCACTCGTGTAGTCCGTGTTGCCCGTCACGTTCCCGAGGCCCGGGAAGTGCTTGACGACGCTCTGCACCCCTGCGGCTTGGAGACCCCCGCGGAACGCGTCGGCCGCGCCCGTGATCGTGCCCGGGTCGAAGCCGAGTTCGCGGCGGTACCGCCCGATCGGCGGGTTCGCCGCCGCGGTCGCCGCCGAGGGCAGGAGGTCCACCACCGGCCCGAGGTCGAGGTCCACCCCCGCAGCCGCGAGCTGCCGCCCCCACGTCACCGCGTCGTCGTGCAGCGCGGCCGGCGGCATCGCGCCCTGGGCGAGACCGTCCGGGATGTCCGAGAACCCCGGCCCACGGAGCACCTGCACCTGCCCGCCCTCCTGGTCCGTGGCGACCAACATCGGCAGTCCCGCGGTGGTGTCGTCAGACACCAGACCGGTGACCTGCCGGACGACGGCGGCGGTCGCGGCCGTGCCGGACGTCGAGCGGCCGGAGAGGAACACGTTGCCGACGTGGTGCGTCCGCACCGCCTCGAGCGCCTGGGCACCCGCCGCGGTCGCCGGGGTGCCCACCATGAACAGCTGCCCGACGCGTTGCTCGAGCGTCAGGCCGGCGAGCGGGTCGGGGGTCGGCGTCGGAGTCGGGGTCGGGGTC
>NZ_QKTT01000018.1:0-48004 GCF_003234555.1 Curtobacterium sp. MCBD17_019
GATGTGTATAAGAGACAGGGGTGGGAGGACGATACTGCTGACGTGCCCTCGCCGTCGAGGGCACGTCAGCAGTATCGTCCTCCCACCCTGCCGGGCTCCTCCGGTCATCCGCGAGATCGCACTTGTTGCCGTTCTGGCGCTGTCCAGAGCGGCAACAAGTGCGATCTCGCGGATGACCGGAGGAGCCCGGCAGGGTGGGAGGACGATACTGCTGACGTGCCCTCGACGGCGAGGGCGACGGCGGAAGGACGACGATGACCGACACCAGCACCGACCTCGAGGACATCAGCCTCGGGGGCCCCGACCGGATCCCCGTTCCCGAGGGCGCTTCGCCCGAGATCGCGGAGGCCGTGCGCGCGCTCTACACCGACGGCACGATCGGCAAGAAGGGCGCCTTCTCCCGCGAGTGGGCGACCGACATGGCCGAGGACGTGTACGTCGCGTTCCACCAGGCCCTCGCGCGGAAGGGCGGCACGATGGGCCGCGGTCCGCGCCGCTACTACGTCGAGATCCACCCCGAGCAGCTCCGCGGCTGGGTCGACATCGTCGACCACCCGTGGGTGCGCGCGCTCAGCGAGGCGGTCCTCGGGCCGGAGTACCAGATCGTCGAGCTCGGCTTCGACATCCCGTTCCCGGGTGCGAAGAACCAGCCGTGGCACCGCGACTTCCGGATGCCCGAGGCGACGCGTGAGGACCGGCGGCTGACGTCCCTCGCCTTCAACCTCACGGCGGTGGACACGGTCGACGAGATGGGCCCGTTCGAGATCGCCCTCGGCACGCAGTGGGACCTCTCGCCCGAGTTCGACCACGAGATGTTCCCGCCGGCGTCCTTCGCGCCGCGCTACGCCGAGCGTGCCGTCCGCAAGTACCCGAACATGGGTGACATCGCGGCCCGGTCCGCGCTCACGATCCACCGGGGCACGCAGAACTTCTCGTCGCAGCCGCGTCCGGTGCTCGTCCTCGGCATCGACGCGCCCGGTGCGGGGAACGCCGAGCACCACGACATGGCCGTCACGCATGCGTTCCACGAGTCGCTCCCCCAGCGGGTCCGCGACCACCTCGTCTGCCCGGTGGTCGACGAGCTCACGCCCATCGTGCAGAAGCACGACATCGAGGGCCTCATGATGGGCGGCGCCTGACCCCCAGGCCCCCCCACCGAAATCGCAGAAGATGCCGCTCCCCATGGCTTGGAAGCGGCATCTTCTGCGATCTCGCGGAACCGGGGCGGAGGCCCGGCTACCGCCCGGCGGGCACCGCGCGTCAGACGCCCGACACGACCCGCCAGGCGACGAGCCGCTCGTCCGCCGTCGTGACCTCGTGCACCGGCCCCGCGATCGTGAGCGTCGCGCGCGGCGTCGCGGAACCCGGGAGGTCCTGCGCCACGGCCTGCTTCTCGTTCACGATGACGCCGCCCGTGGTCTCCTCGGTGTCGACGGGGGCCGCCGACGCCGCCGCGTGATCGCCGATCCAGACCTCGACGTCGCCCGGCTCGACGACCCGGACCATGCGGCGGTCACTGAAGGCGAAGCGCGTCGTCGGCACGTCGAAGGCGACGCGGACGGACTCCCCCGCCTCGAGGTCGACCCGCGCGTAGCCGAGCAGCTGCACCACCGGACGGGTCACGGAGCCCTGGACGTCGTGGCCGTACAGCTGCACCACGTGGCCGCTCGCGGTCGCACCGGTGTTCGTCACGGTCACGGCGGCCGTGAACCTGTCCCCGGCGCCGACGGTCCGGTCGACGACGAGGTCCGAGTACGCGAACGTCGTGTACCCGAGCCCGAACCCGAAGGGCCGGAGCGGCGTCGAGTCCGTCGCGGTGACGTCCGACGGCCCGCCGAGCACCGGGTGCAGGTACGAGTACGGCTGCGCCCCCGCGGACCGGGGCAGCGACACGGGCAGACGCCCGGACGGTGCGACCCGACCGGTGATCACGTCGGCGATCGCGAGCCCGCCGCCCTCACCGGGGAAGAACGCCTGCAGCACCGCGCCCGGATTCGGGCCCGTGCCGTCGAGCGCCCAACCGATCGCGTACGGCCGACCGGTGAGCAGGACCACGACGACCGGCGTGCCGGTGGCGAGCACGGCCTCCACGAGCTGCCGCTGCACGCCGGGCAGTTCGAGTGACTCGGAGTCGTTGCCCTCGCCCACGGTGCCCCGGCCGAACAGTCCGGCCTGGTCGCCGACGACGACGACCGCGAGCTCGGCGGCGGCCGCCGCGTCGACGGCCTCCGCGAATCCAGTCGTGTCGTCGCCCTCGACCGCGCAGCCGACGGCGTGCACGATCTCGGTGGCCTCGAGGCCCGCCGCGGCGAACGCGCCGGGCAGTGCCTCGAGCACCGTCGGGATCGTGAACCCGAGTGGCAGGTCGGGGTGACCGGCGAGCACGTGGTTCGCGAACGAGTAGCACCCCTGCAGGGCCTCGGCCCGATCCGCGTTCGGACCGATCACGGCGACCCGGGCGGGTGCCGGACGATCGGCGCCGGAGTCGACCCGGGACCTCCCGATCGGCAGCACGCCGTCGTTGTGGAGGAGCACGATCGACTCCTCGGCGAGCCGCCGGGCGAGCGCCTGGTGGCGCGGCGAGTCCAGGTCGATCGCCGTCGGCGGCTCGTCCTCGTACGCGTCGTCGTCGAGCAGGCCGAGCGACTCCTTCTGCGCGAGCACGCGGAGCACCGCACGGTCGACGTACGCCTCGTCGAACTCGCCCGAGCGGACGCGGTCGACCAGCGGCTGCAGGTAGGCGTCACCGGTCGGCAGCTCGACGTCGATGCCGGCCTCGAGTGCGAGCGCGGCCGCCTCACCCCGGTCGGCCGCCACGCCGTGCATGACCTCGAGGAACGCGACGGCGAAGTAGTCCGCCACGACGACGCCGTCGAACCCGAGGCGCTCCCGGAGCACCCCGGTCAGGTAGTCGCCGTTCGCGGCCATGGGCACGCCGTCGATCTCGGCGTAGGAGTTCATGACGGATCGGACGCCACCGTCGAGGACCGCCATCTCGAACGGGGGCAGGAACACGTCTGCGACCTCGCGCGGCCCGGCGTGCACGGGGGCGTGGTTCCGCCCGGCGCGCGATGCGGAGTAGCCGAGGAAGTGCTTGAGCGTGGCGTGCACGCCGGCGTCCTGCAGCCCCCGCACGTACGCGGTACCGACGGTCCCGACCAGGTACGGGTCCTCACCGATGCACTCGTCGACGCGGCCCCAGCGGGGGTCACGGACGACGTCGAGCACGGGCGCGAGCCCCTGGTGCACGCCGAGTTCGCGCATGGAGTCCCCGATGGCGCGACCGACCTGTTCGACGAGTTCCGGGTCGAACGCGGCGCCCCAGGCGAGTGGCGTGGGGAACGTCGCGGCGCGCCATGCGGCGAGCCCGGTCAGGCACTCCTCGTGCACGAGCGCGGGGATCCCGAGCCGGGTCTCGCGCTTGAGGCGGCGCTGCTCGCCCCAGAGCCACGCCGCGCGTTCCTCGGCGTCGACCGGTCGCGTGCCGTAGACACGGGTGAAGTGGCCGATGCCGTCGCGGGTGACCTCCGCCAGCGGGGCCGAGGCGTCCTGCCCCGCGGCCATCTCGCCCTGCATCGGCGCGACGACGCCGTTCTGGTCGAGCCAGTAGCCGACGATCTGCGCCGCCTTCTCCTCGAGGGTCATCCGCGCGTGCAGGGCGCGGACCCGGTCGGACACGGTGGGCATGGCGGGCGGCGTCGCCGCGGCGATGACGGCGTGGTCGTCGACGTCGGTGGTGGTGGTGGTGGGGATCGCGGTGGTCACGCGTTCCTCGCTTTCGTCGGAGTGGGGCGACCGGTGGTCGGGATGGTGCGCGACGCACGCCAGGAGGCGCTCATCCCTTCACCGCGCCGGTCAGGCCGCCGACGATGCGGCGCTGGAAGATCGTGAAGAACACGAGCGCCGGGATCATCGACATCGTCGTGAACGCGAGCACCTTCGCGGTGTCCACGGAGTACTGGGACGAGAACGCCTGCACACCGAGCGGCAGCGTGTACTGCCCCTCGTTGTTGAGGATGAACAGCGGCAGGATGTAGCTGTTCCAGCTCGCGATGAACGCCAGGATCCCGGTGGTGACGACACCCGGCAGCGACAGCGGCACGATCATCCGGAAGAAGAACCCGAGCCGGCTCGCACCGTCGATCGACGCGGCTTCCTCGAGTTCGTCGGGGATCGCCCGGAGGAACGGCACGAGGATGATCACGGTCGTCGGCAGCGCGAACGCGATCTGCGGCAGGATCACCCCGGCCAGGTTGTTCGTCAGGCCGAGGTCCTTGACGAGCAGGTAGAGCGGTGTGATCGCGACCGTGATCGGGAACATCAGCCCCGCGGCGAAGAGCGCGTACAGCGCCCCGCGTCCGGCGAAGTGGTAGCGCGCGAGCACGAAGCTCACCATGAGTCCGAGGACCACGACGCCGACCGTGGTGGCGATCGCCGTGATCGCGGAGTTGCCGAGTTCCTGCCAGAACACCCCGCTCGAGAGCACGCTCGCGTAGTTCCCGAACTGCAGTGGGTCCGGCAGGCCCGCGGGGCTCGTCGTGATCTGCGCGTTCGTCCGGAAGCCGCCCAGGACGATGTAGAGGACCGGGGCGAGGTTCGCCGCGATGAAGACGATCGCGACGACGTAGGTGATCGGGTTGACGTGGGTGTTCGCCGCGCCCGACCGACGCCGACGCGTGCTGCCGGGGCCGGGGATGCTGGACCGGACGCCGCGGGACCGGCCCGAGCGGGCCTCCCGGCCGTCGATGGTGGTGGTCGCCATCAGCCGTTCCTCTCGGTGAGTGCGCCCGCGGTGTCGCGGCGCAGGACGAAGCGCTGGTAGAGGAGCGCGACGATGAGGGAGATCAGGAAGATCACCACGGCGACCGCGTTCCCGTAGCCGTAGTTGCCGGAGTTGCGGCCGTTCCCGACCATGTACGTCGCCATCGTCGAGGTCCCGGCGGTCGAGGCGATGTACTGACCCCAGATGATGTAGACGAGGTCGAACAGCTGGAGCGACCCGATGATCGACAGGAACGCCCAGATGCGGATGGTCGGTCCGAGCAGCGGCAGGGTGATCCGTCGCTGGATCTGCCAGTAGCCGGCACCGTCGATGGCGGCGGCCTCGAACAGTTCCTCGGGGATGCTCTGCAGCCCGGCGAGGAACAGGATCACGGCGAACCCGATGTACTTCCACGAGATGATGAGGAGCAGGGTCCAGATCGCGATCGACGGGTTCGACAGCCAGTCCGCGCGTAGGCCGCCGAGGCCGATGGCCTGCAGGAGGTCGTTCACCGCCCCGTTCGACTGGAGCATGAGGCTCCAGCCGGTGCCGACGATGACCTCGGAGATCACGTACGGCACGAACACGAGCACCCGGACGAGCGTCCGACCGCGGATCTTCTGGTTGAGGAGCAGCGCCAGGAAGATCGCCAGCGGACCCTGGAGGACCAGGGACAGCACCACGATGAACGCGTTGTGGAGCAGGACGGACTGGAACGCGCTGTCGGTGAAGATGACGACGTAGTTGTGCAGTCCGACGAAGTCGGTCGGGGTGCCGTAGCCCGCCCAGCGGAAGAACCCGTAGTAGGCGGCGAGCACGACCGGGAGGATCACGAACCCGACGAAGACGACGACCGCCGGTCCGGCGAGCACGGCGATCTCGGCCCGCTTGCGCCAGTCGGCCGGGGCCCGGGTACCGCGCCGGCCGGCGGGGCGGGAGGCACGTGGTGCGCCCCGCCCCGCCTCCGGTGCACCCGGGGGGCGCTGCGGGTCGGTGACCCGACCCGCAGCGATGGAGGTGTTCGCGGACACGGGATCAGCCCTTGGCCGCGGCCTGGCTGGTCGTCTTGACGATGTCCGCCGGGCTGCCCTTGCCGGCGAGCAGGTCGACGACGCTCGTGTTCAGCGCGTTGCCGACGTTCTGGCCGTAGAGGGTGTCGAGGTACTGCGAGACGTACGGCGCCTTCTGGTACGCGGCGAGGACGTCCTTGAGGTACGGCTCGGTGACGACGGACTGCGCGTTCTCGTTCACCGGGATGGTGTCGAACGCCTTGTAGTACGCCTCCTGCCTCGACTTCGTCACGATGTAGTTGAGGAACTGGGTGCAGGGCACCTTCGGCGCCTTGGCGGAGCACGAGTAGCCGTCGAGGCCACCCATTATCGCGCCGGCCTTGCCCGAGCCGCCGGAGATCGACGGGAACGGGAAGAACCCGAGGTCGGGCAGCGGCTTGGCGTTCGGGGTGAGCGAGGAGATCACGCCCGGGTCCCAGGAGCCCATGAGCTCCATGGCCGCCTTGTGGTTCGCGACGAGACCGGCGGAGCTGCCGGCGCCCTGCTGCGCCGCCGTGGTGAGGAATCCGTCGTTGAACGGCTTCGTGTCGTTGAACGCCTTGACGTCCTGGCCGGCCTTCGTCCAGCAGCTGCTGTCGAACTTCAGGTTGGACGCGGTCTTGTTCAGCGTGGCCTGGCTGCACTCCCGGAGCGCGAAGTTGTAGTACCAGTGCGCGGCGGGCCAGGCGTCCTTGGCACCGACGGCGACCGGTGCGACGCCCGACTTCTTGAGCTTGGCGATGTCCGCGTTCAGTTCGGTCATGGTCTTCGGGGTGCTCGTGATCCCGGCGGCCTTGAACAGGTCCTGGCTGTACCAGATGCCCTCGGGCAGGACGTCGATCGGCATGGCGTAGGTCTTGCCGCCCTGCTCGTAGCCGGCGAACGTGCCCTTGTTGATCGCGGCCTTCGAGGCCTTGTCGATCGAGCCGGAGATGTCCATGACCTGGCCGGCGTCGACCATGGCCTTCATCTTGCCGCCGCCCCGCTGCAGGAAGATGTCGGGGGCGTCGCCGGAGTTGAGTGCCGTCTGGAGCTTGCCGTCGAGGTCCTCGTTCTGGATTGCCTGGACCTTGATGGTGACGTTCGGGTGGGCGGCCTCGAAGTCCTTGACGGTGTCCGCCCAGAACGCCTTGCCCGGGCCGGTGGTCGAGTTGTGCCAGAAGGTCATGGTGACCTTGCCGTTCCCCGACGCGTTGTCCGAACCGCCGCTCGAACAGCCCGTGGCGAGCAGTGCGGTGCCCGCGGCCAGCGCGATGGCCGTCGCGAGCTTGATCTTCCTCGTCATTGTGGAAACCCCTCGGTAGTCGTCGTTGACATGCGGCTTCGAGTGCCGCAGACGAGAGCGTGGCAGGCGTGGCTGGCGTTGTCAATCGATATCGATAACGATTTCGGCGGGCGCGGCGACGACTCGTGTCGCACGATCCGGGCGGTACGGTGAGCACGTGGAGACCGTCGCAGAGTCCGCTCCCCCGCCCGGGCGCGCCACCATCAGCGACGTCGCGCGCGCGGCCGGGGTGTCCGTGCCGACGGTCTCGAAGGTCATCAACGGGCGCGACGGGGTGGCACCCGCGACGTCGAAGCGCGTGCTCGAGGTGATCGAGTCCCTCGGCTACGAGAGCTCCCTCGTCGCCCGGAGCCTCCGTCGGAGCCGCACCGACGTGATCGGCATCCTCGTCACCGAGTTCGAGCCGTTCTCCACCGAGCTGCTCAAGGGCATCTCGTCCGCGGCGACCGGCACGGGGTACGAGCTCCTCGCGTACGCCGGACTCGTGTCGGGCGAGACCCGGCCGGGCTGGGAGCGCCGGTCACTGTCGCGGCTCGCCGGGACCCTCATCGACGGCGCGATCGTCGTCACGCCCACGACGCTCATGTCGTCGACGTCGGTGCCGGTCGTGTCGATCGACCCGCACACCGGTCCCGAGGGCCACGCGGCGATCGACTCCGACAACGTCGGCGGTGCGCGGGCAGCGACCGAGCACCTCATCGACCTCGGACACCGGCGCATCGCGCACATCCGCGGCCGCGAGGACCTGGCGTCCGCCGAGCTCCGGGAGACCGGCTACCGGGAGTCCCTCGCCGCGGCCGGCATCCCGTTCGACCCGGAGCTCGTGCGGGTCGGCGGGTACCAGACCGCGCTCTCCGCCGAGGTCGCCCGTGCGCTCCTCACCCGTTCGGACCGTCCGACCGCGGTGTTCGCGGCGAACGACATCTCGGCGCTCGGGGTGCTCGAGGTCGCGCACGAGCTCGGTCTCCGCGTGCCCGAGGACCTGTCGGTCGTCGGCTTCGACGACGTCCCCCTCGCCGCGAACGCCACCCCGCCGCTCACGACGGTCGCGCAGCCACTGCACGACCTCGGCGCCGAGGCCGTGCACATGCTCCTCAACCTGCTCCGCGGACAGGACGTCCCGCAGCACGTGCAGCTGCCCGCGACGCTCGTGGTCCGCGCGAGCACCGGACCGGCCCCCACGCGCTGAGGCGGGCCGGAGGTCAGTCCCGCCCCGCCGCGCAGGTCACCGTGGCGGCGCTCTGCCCCGACACGGACCCGGGGAGCTGCGCCGTCGTGGCCGGCGCGCTCGGGGTGGACGCGCCCGACGAGGGCGCCGTTGCCGGCTTGGACGGGCCTCCCGCAGCGTGCCACGGCGGAACGGTGGGGGCGGCCGCCTTCGGCGGGTTCGGGTCGACCACGGCCGAGCGACCGAGGCTGCCGGCCGAGAGCGCGATCGGGTCGTCGTGACGGAGCGCGGCGTTCAGGATCCCCGCCGGGTCCGTCGCGACGTCGACCCGGTTCGGGTCCTCGGGGTCGTCGACCACGGGGTACTGCACGAACACCATGTTCGACAGGCCGACCGTCGTGACGGCCAGCGCGAGGCGCGCGAGGGTCCGCGGATCCGTCAGGGTGTCCGAGAGCGTCATGCTGCGGAACGCGGTGTCGGCCAGGCGGAGCACCTTCGCGGGGTTCGTCAGCGTCCCGGCCGAGACGACCTGGCGCGCGAGGGCGGACATGAACGTCTGCTGGTTGCTGATGCGGGCGAGGTCACTGCCGTCGCCGACGCCGTCCCGCGACCGGAGGAACGCGGCGGCCTGGGCGCCCGACAGTGAGCGGGTACCCGCGGGCAGGTCGATCGCCGGGGACACGTTGTGGTCGTGGATCGGCGTGGCGAGGCAGACCTGGACCCCGCCGACCGCGTCCGCCATCCGCACGACGCCGTCGAACGTGACCATGCCGGCGTAGGAGATCGGAACGCCGGTCAGCTGGCTGATGGTCCCCGCGACGCAGGCGAGGCCGTGGCGCTCCCCACCGCGCGAGAGCGCCGTGTTGAGCATCGCCCTCGAGGAGGCCGGTGTGACCGAGCCGTCGTCGTTCGTGCACGCCGGGATGGGCACCATGAGGTCGCGGGGGAAGCTGACGACGGCCATGTGCGTGTGGTCCTGCGAGATGTGGACCAGGATCGTCGTGTCGTTGTGCCCGACCCCGGAACTCGCGGCCTGGTTCGCCGCGCCGGTGAACCCCGCGCCCTGCCCGGTCCGGGTGTCGGTGGCGACGAGCAGCATGTCGACCTCGCCCGACTGCGCGGTGAGCGTCGGGACGGTCTCGTGCCTCACGCCCGGCAACGCCAGCGTCACCGCGGGCTTGGCGCCCTGCAGTACTTGCCAGGTCGCGATCGCCGCGACGGAACCGGAACTCACGACCGCGACCGCGACGACGGCGGCGAGGATCCGGAGGACGGCGGCGACCCGGCTCGAGCGGCGGAGCCGTCCGTGCCGTGCGATGCCGCCGCTCACTGCCGCATGTTCGCGCGCCATTCGTCCCCCTCGGAGTTCGGTGCCGTCCCAGGATCATCCCGGAAGCGGGTGCGAACCGCGTGCTGGCCGCGCCGCGACCCTGAATCGGCACTCAGGTTCGCCGCGTCCGGCCCCACCGCCGCGCGCGGGAACCGGCGCGGCCGGACGGAGCGGCGCGCGGGAACCGGCGCGACCGGACGCCGTCGCACGCCGTCCGTGTTATGTTCTCGCCCACAACAAACCTGACGACGATGTCCGGAAGGCGCCCGACATGCACGAGACCCTCCCCCCGCCCGGCCCGGCCGCACGGCTCGGCGAGGCCGTCCTCGCCGTCGTCGACGCCGCCGGCACCCCGCAGCCCGCCGTCCCGATCACCGTCGAGCAGACCCGCCACGCCTTCGTGTTCGGCAACATCGGCTTCGACTTCATCGGCCTGGCGAACGGCGAGCCCGACGACGTCGGGACCGAGGCGCTCGCGGAGCGGTACGCCGAGGTGTTCAACACGGCGACCCTCCCCTTCTACTGGGGACGGTTCGAACCGGAGCGGGGCGCGCCCGACACCACACGCCTCCGGGCCGCGGCGCGGTGGTTCCGCGACCGTGGGATCGCGCTCAAGGGTCATCCGCTCGTCTGGCACACCGTGCAGCCGGACTGGCTGCTCGGCCTGCCGCTCGACGAGGTGGAGCGACTGCAGCGTGCGCGCATCCGGCGTGAGGTCGCCGACTTCGCCGGGCTCGTCGACACCTGGGACGCGATCAACGAGGTCGTCATCATGCCGGTGTTCGACAACGGCGACAACGCCATCACACCCCTCGCCCGCGCCCGGGGCCGCGTGCCGATGATCCGGATGGCGTTCGAGGAGGCCCGTGCGACGAACCCGGAGGCCCGGCTCCTGCTCAACGACTTCGACCTGTCGAGCGACTACGAACACCTCGTCGAGGAGGTCCTCGACGCGGGGATCACGCTCGACGCCCTCGGTCTGCAGACGCACATGCACCAGGGCTACTGGGGCGAGGACACGATGCTCGCGACGGTCGACCGGTTCGCGCGGTTCGGCCTCCCGATCCACATGACCGAGTCCTCGCTCGTGTCCGGCGAACTCATGCCCGCGGAGATCGAGGACCTCAACGACCACCAGGTGCCGTCATGGCCGTCGACGCCCGAGGGCGAGGCGCGGCAGGCCGACGAGATCGAGCGGCACTACCGGAGCCTCGTGGGGCACGAGGCCGTCGAGGCCATCACGTACTGGGGCATCACCGACGCGGGCGCGTGGCTCGGCGCGCCGATCGGACTCGTCCGGGCGGACGGCTCCCCCAAGCCCTCCTACGAGGCGCTGCGCCGCCTCGTCCGCGACGTGTGGTGGCTCGGACCGACCGAACTCGTCACCGACGGACGCGGCGAGGTCCGTGTGAGCGGCTTCCGCGGCGACTACGCGGCACGGCTCGCCGGCACGACGACGCCCTTCACGCTCGGATCGGACGCGCAGCGGATCGCCCTGACCGTCCCGGCTGCCTGACCGCACCGACCGGCGGCCGGGAGGCACGGCACCGGCCCGTCCTGTCCCTCCCGACCGTTCCCTGGGTTGCGGAACCACCCGAACGGGCGCGGACAGACGACGAGGGCGCGGTCGTCGGACCGCGCCCTCGTCGTCCGGGCGCGCATCTGCGCGCCCGGCACGCGCGTCAGCCGCGCAGCTCGAGGTACTTCGCGATGAGCGCCTTCGTCGAGGCGTCCTGCGACGCGAGCGCCTCGGTGTCGCCGTCGACCGCGGGAGCGATCTGCAGCGCGAGCTGCTTGCCGAGCTCGACACCCCACTGGTCGAACGAGTCGATGCCCCAGATCGTGCCCTCGGTGAACACGATGTGCTCGTACAGCGCGATGAGCTGACCGACGACGCTCGGCGTGAGTGCCGGTGCGAGGATCGACGCGGTCGGTCGGTTGCCCGGGAACTCGCGGGCCGGCACGACGGACTCCTTCGTGCCCTCGGCGCGGACCTCGTCCGCCGTCTTGCCGAACGCGAGCGCCTTGGTCTGCGCGAAGAAGTTCGCCATGAACAGCGCGTGGACGTCCTGTCCGGGCTGCACGGCGCCACCGTCACCGGTCTCGTCCTGCAGCGGGTGCGCCGGGTTCGCGACGGCGATGAAGTCCGCCGGGATCAGCCGGGTGCCCTGGTGGATGAGCTGGTAGAAGGCGTGCTGGCCGTTCGTGCCCGGCTCGCCCCAGAAGACCTCGCCGGTGTCGGTCGTGACCGGGGAGCCGTCCCAGCGGACCCGCTTGCCGTTCGACTCCATCGTGAGCTGCTGCAGGTAGGCGGCGAAACGGTGCAGGTACTGCGTGTAGGGCAGGACCGCGTGGCTCTGGGCACCGAGGAAGTTCGAGTACCAGACGTTGAGCAGGCCCATGAGCACGGGGACGTTCTGCTCGAGCGGCGCGGTGCGCATGTGCTCATCGACCGCGTGGAACCCGGCGAGGAAGTCGCGCCAGTTGTCCGGCCCGATCGCGATGACGACCGACGTGCCGATGGCCGAGTCGACCGAGTAGCGGCCGCCCACCCAGTCCCAGAACCCGAACGCGTTCTCGGGGTCGATGCCGAACGCGGCGACCTTGTCGAGCGCGGTCGAGACGGCGACGAAGTGCTTGGCGACGGCGTCCTTGCGGGACTCGTCGGTGTCCTCGATCGCACCGGCGGCACCGAGCCGCTCCCACAGCCACTGGCGGGCCAGCCGGGCGTTCGTCAGGGTCTCGAGCGTGCCGAAGGTCTTCGACGCGACGATGAACAGCGTCGTCTCCGGGTCGAGGTCCGCGGTCTTCTCGTAGATGTCGGCGGGGTCGATGTTCGAGACGAAGCGGGCCTCGAGCCCCTGCTGCACGTATGGCTTGAGCGCCTCGTAGACCATGACGGGGCCGAGGTCCGACCCGCCGATGCCGATGTTGACGACGGTCTCGATGCGCTTGCCGGTGACGCCCTTCCACGCCCCCGACCGCACCTGCTCGGCGAACCCGTACACCTTGTCGAGCGTGGCCTGCACGTCGGCGTCGACGTCCTGCCCGTCGACCTCGAAGCCCGCCGGCGGGACCAGGTCGGAACCGGCGGCCGGGCGACGCAGCGCGGTGTGGAGCACGGCGCGGTCCTCGGTGACGTTGATGTGCTCGCCGCGGATCATCGCCTGGTACCGGCCGGGGACGTCGACGTCCTGCGCGAGCTGCAGCAGGTGGCCGAGGATCTCCTCGGTCACGAGGCCCTTCGACAGGTCGACGGTGAGGTCGGCGGCCTGGAAGGTGTACCGGTCGGCCCGGTCCGGGTCGGCGTCGAACCACCCACGCAGGTCCGGCGTGAAACCGTCGGCGATGCCGGCCAGGGCGCGCCAGGCCTCGGTCGAGGTGGGATCGACGGGAGCGGATTCGGTCAAGGGGTCCTCCTGAACAGGGAACGGTGCACGGCTCGCGGATCACGCGGCGCTGCGCGGCGGGCCGGGTCCAAATCTATTCCCCTGCCGCTCCCCCCGGCGGCAGGTGGGGACGACCGGGCGACAGGGGACGCTGGGGAGGGACGGGGCGGTCCGGCACCGTCCCTCCCGTCCGTCGCGGCTCGCCCCGCGGGGCGACGACGCGCTCGGTCAGCGCCCGATCGGGTCAGCGCCCGACCGGGTCAGCGCCCGTCCGGGTCAGCGCCCGTCCGGGTCAGCGCCCGTCCGGTCAGCGCCGGTCCGGTCAGCGCCCGTCCGGGTCAGCGCCCGTCCGGTCAGCGCCGGTCCGGTCAGCGCCCGATGGGGGCCATGTCCGGGTAGCGGTCGCCGGTGGGTGCCGGCAGTGCGGAGAGCCGCGCGACCTGCTCGTCGCTCAGCGTGAGGTCCGCCGCGCCGAGGTTCTCCTCGAGCCGCGAGACACGCTTCGTGCCCGGGATGGGCACGAGGTCCTCGCCCTGCGCCAACAGCCATGCGAGCGCGACCTGCGCGGGTGTGCCGCCGACCTCGTCCGCGACCGTGCGCACCTCGTCGACGATGCGCATGTTCGCCGCGAACGCCTCCTCCTGGAACCGGGGGTTCGCCAGGCGGAAGTCGCTCGATTCGAGGTCGGACGGCTTCGTGATCGCGCCGGTCAGGAACCCCCGTCCCAGCGGCGAGTACGGCACGAGCCCGATGCCGAGCTCCCGCAGGGTGTCGAGCACCTCGCCCTCGGGGTCCCGCGTCCACAGCGAGTACTCGCTCTGGAGCGCGGTGATCGGGTGGACGGCGTGCGCCCGGCGGATGGTGGCGGCGCTCGCCTCGGACATGCCGATGTGACGGATCTTGCCCTCCTGCACGAAGCCGGCGAGCTGCCCGATGACGTCCTCGATCGGGACCTCCGGGTCGACACGGTGCTGGTAGTAGAGGTCGACGTGGTCCGTGCCGAGCCGGCGCAGCGACCCCTCGAGCGCGATGCGGACCGACCGGGGGTCCGAGGTGATGTGCCGCTCCGTGCTCGGGGTCGTCTCGCCCTCGACGTGACGGATCAGGCCGAACTTCGTCGCGATGACGACGTCGTCGCGACGGTCGCCGAGCGCGCGGGCGAGGAGTTCCTCGTTCGTGTACGGCCCGTACGCCTCCGCCGTGTCGAAGAACGAGACGCCGAGGTCGATCGCCCGGTGGATCGTGCGGACCGACTCCGCGTCGTCCGTGCCGGCGCCCGTGTAGAAGGCGCTCATGCCCATCGTGCCGAGGCCGATCGCACCGACCTGCAGGTCGCCGAGTGTGCGGGTTTCCATGCTGTCTCCTGTCTGCCCGGCCGAGGACCAGCCGGTGCACGACCTCCATGGTGCTCGCCGCGCCTCGGGGCTGCGTGGACACCGCGGGGCGCGCGTCAGGCGTGCATGCGCGCACCCTTCGTGATCTTGTCCACCGCGTTCCGGGGCCCGCGCACGGCGATGCCGACCAGATCGAGGTCGTCGGCCGCCACGGCGGCGACGGCAGCGCGGTTGGCGGCGTCGTGCCCCGTCGCGAACAGGTCGCGCGTGTACAGGGCGAGCGGGACGCCGCGGGTGAGCGCCCGGGTCCGCGCGGCGGCGAGGACCTCGGGGCCGGCCGACATCACCATCACCGGCTGCCGGAGCATCGGGAGGTACCGGTTGCCGTCCGCGTCCGCGTAGGGCTCCCCGACGAGGTCCGGCTCACTCGTGGCGATGCCGCTCGTCAGGAACGCGGTGACGTTGAGCTCCTGCCAGGGCAGCAGGTGGTCGTGGAGCACCACGACGACCTTCGTGTCGAAGCGGACGGGTTCGGTGGTGGTGTCGTCGAGCGGTGCCATGTCCCCACGATCGCGCCGGGCACACCCGGTCGTCTTGTACGTTCCTTGCATGGTCGAGTCCGTGCGCGCGTGGCGGCCCGCCGTGCCCCTGGTGCGCGAGGTGCTGCACGCGGAGCACCTCGAGCACGCGTACCCGGCGCACACGCACGACAGCTGGACCCTCCTGACGGTCGACGACGGTGCCGTCGTCTACGAACTCGACGGCCGACGGCACCACGTGATGCCCGGGACGCTCACGGTCCTGCCGCCGGGCGTCCCGCACACCGGGCGCACCGCCACCGGCGGCGAGCGCTACCGCAAGCGGGTGCTGTACCTCGAACCGGAGTGGCTGCCGGCGGGGACGATCGGCGGCGCGGTCCACCACCCGGCGTTCACGGACGGGACGCTCGCGGCGGGCGTGGCCAGCATCCACGCCGCGCTCGCGCAGGCCGCGCCGACGACGGCCGCCCTGGCCGTCGAGTTCGGCGTCCTGCGCCTCGGCGCCCGGTTCCGCGACGCGTTCGGCGCGGACGCCACGGACCGCGACGACCCGGTCCTCGCCCGACGCTTCCGCGCGATGCTCGACGAGCACCTGACCGAGCAGCTCACCATCGCCGACGCGGCCGCCGCGCTGCACGTCCACCCGGCACACCTCGCCCGCGTGTTCTCGGCGGCGTTCCGGATCGCACCGCACCAGTACGTGTCGGCGCGGCGGGTCGACCTGGCGCGCCGACTCCTGCTCGCGGGACGCCGCCCGGTCGACGCCGCCGCCGAGGCCGGGTTCGCGGACCAACCCCACATGACGCGGCAGTTCCGTCGCGTGCTCGGGACGACGCCGGGGACGTTCGCCGCGGCGTAGAGCGCTCCAGGACGCCGCGTGCTACGAGGGCCGCCCGGCGAACGCCGTCACACCATGGACCGTGGGCACGAGCAGGAGGCCGTCCACCGACGTCGGCGTCGCGAACGTCGGCAATGCCGTCCCCGTGTGGAGGGTCTGCAGTCGGCGCCCGGACCGCGGGTCCCACTCCGACACGGTCCCCGTCGGGTACTCGACGGCCCAGAGGTCACTGCCGATCAGCGTCGGCCCGCTGTTCGCACCCGCCAGTCGGGGTCCGAGCGTCCGCGTCGCGAGGTCGACCCGCTGGATCCCGCCGCCTCGGCAGGGGACGAAGACGCGGTCCGTGCGGCGGTCGAACGCGGGTGCGCCGTCCGGGTCGCTGCCGCACACGTGGCGGATCGCGGTCACCTGCGACAGGTCTCCCTGCCGCAGCACGAACGCGGTGTCCGTCTTCCCGACGGCGAACACGAGCCCACCCGGGAGCAGCACGGGGTTGCTCGTCGACAGGTCCTCGTCGCCGCCCGCGACGCGGTCCTTGAACGCGGCGAGCGGCCGGAGGCCCGGGGACAGCTCCACGACGCTCTCGGTGTACCGCTCGGGATCGGGGCCGCCCTGCGGCGGATCGGGGTTCGCGTTGCCCGTCGTGACGAACAGGTGCCCGTCGGCACCGACCGCGATGCCGCCGCCCGACTCCCAGACCGCTCCGCCCTCGCCGTCCGGGGCGACCTCGAACGACACCGGGTCCGGCGCGCCGCTCTCGCGCACCCCGACGACCCAGCCGTGGTAGTGCCCACAGTCCCCCGCGTTGCCGCCGTAGCCGACGTAGACGCGGCCGTTCGCCACGGCCAGGGACACCCGCTGGAGCAGGTGCACCGGCGATTCGCCGGCCGGGAGGGGCGGGTCGACGTCCTCGGTCCGCACCGTCCGCCCCGTGGCCAGGTCGAGCCCCGAGAGCACGTGGTGCACGACGCCCCGGCCGGCGTCCACCTCGGCGACCACGTACACGATGCGCGTCGCCGGGTCGATCGCGGGCGTGCTCGTGATGCCGAGTGGGTCGATGTCGCCACAGCCCGCCACGGCGGCGACGTGCGTGAGCGGTGTGCCGAGCGTCCGAGACCACAGCACGTGCCCGGTCGTCGGGTCGAGGGCGACGACCCGGTTCCGCTCGGTGGCGGCGACGATGCGTCCGTCCGCAGCGACGGGCTGCCCCTGCACGGTGCCACCGGGGTCGACCGACCACCTCCGCGTCGCGTGGTCGAGAGGCGCCCCGGCGGGGACCGCACCCGTCAGCGTCGCGGTGCCGTGGTAGCTCGGCCACGAGTCGGACGCGGCGGCTCGGGACGGTCCCGTCCCCGTCGACGGTCCGGACGGGGCGGACGGTCCGTCCGATCTCGTCGGCGCGGTACCAGCAGGCGCTCCGGCGGACGGAGGCGGTGTCGTCGGCGCGACGGAGGGCCTCCCGGCCGTGCACCCGGCGAGCAGCAGCACGGCGACGGGCACGACCAGCGTGCGCAGGCGCACCCCGCGCCGTCGGTCTCGATCGTGATGGGTCGTCATCGAGCCCTCCTCGGCGCCGAGGGTAGCCCGACCGGTCCCCGTCGGTACGCCCGCTGGTCAGACTTCCGTGACCCGGCCCTCCTCGACGTGCCAACGGCGGTCGAGTCGCACGGTCTCGAGCATGCGGCGGTCGTGCGTCACCAGGAGCAGCGTGCCGTCGTAGGCGTCGAGTGCCTGCTCGAGCTGCTCGATCGCGGGGAGGTCCAGGTGGTTCGTCGGCTCGTCGAGCACGAGCACGTTCACCCCGCGGGCCTGGAGGAGCGCCAGACCGGCGCGCGTCCGCTCACCCGGCGAAAACTCCCCCGCGGCGCGACCGACGTGGTCGGCCTTCAACCCGAACTTGGCCAGGAGGGTCCGCACCTCGGCGGTGGACATCTCGGGCACGAGCCTCTCGAACACCTCGGCGAGCGCCGTGGCGCCCGTGAACCGCCTGCGCGCCTGGTCGATCTCACCGACGGCCACGTTCGACCCGGTGGACGCCGTGCCGGAGGTCGGCTCCTGCCCGCCGAGGAGTGCCCGCAACAGCGTGGACTTGCCTGCGCCGTTCGGACCCGTGATCCCGATGCGGTCGCGCGCGGCCACCTGGAGCGAGACCGGACCGAGCGTGAAGTCGCCCTGCACGTACGTCGCCTCGGACAGCGTCGCGACCACCGACGACGACCGCGGTGCCGTGCCGATGGTGAACTCGAGCTGCCACTCCTTGCGGGGCTCCTCGACCTCGTCGAGCCGGGCGATCCGTGACTCCATCTGGCGGACCTTCTGCCCCTGCTTCTCGCTCGACTCCGCCGACGCCTTCCGGCGGAGCTTGTCGTTGTCGGGGCTCTTCCGCATGGCGTTCCGCACGCCCTGGCTCGTCCACTCGCGCTGCGTGCGCGCGCGGGCCACGAGGTCCGCCTTCGTCGCCGCGTACTCCTCGTAGGCGTCCCGCTTGTGCTGCCGGGCGAGCGCGCGCTCCTCGAGGTACGCGTCGTACCCGCCCCCGAACAGCCGATGCGACGACTGGGCCAGGTCGAGCTCGAGCACGGCCGTGACCGAGCGCGCCAGGAACTCCCGGTCGTGGCTCACCAGGACCACACCGCCGCGCAGGCCCCGGACGAACTCCTCGAGCCGGGCCAGGCCGTCGAGGTCGAGGTCGTTCGTCGGCTCGTCGAGCAGCACCACGTCGAACCGCGACAGCAGGAGCGCCGCGAGGCCCACCCGTGCCGCCTGGCCTCCGGACAGCGACGTCATCGCCGAGTCGACCGTGAGCGAGCCGTGGCCGGTGTCGACGTCGAGTCCGAGATCCGCGAGGACGACCGGGATGCGCTCGTCGAGGTCCGCCGCACCGGAGGCGAGCCACCGTTCGAGCGCGACCGCGTAGTCGTCACCAGCAGCGTCACCGGCGGTGGGCTCGGCGAGCGCCGCGGCGGCGTCGTCCATTGCCGCGGTCGCCGCCGCACATCCGGTGCGTCGCGCGAGGTACCCGCCGATCGTCTCGCCCTCGACGCGCTCGTGCTCCTGCGGCAGCCAGCCGACGAACGCGTCCTTCGGCGACAGCGCGACCGACCCCGCCAGGGGTTCGTCGACCCCGGCGAGCAGGCGGAGCAGCGTCGACTTGCCGGCCCCGTTCACGCCGACGACGCCGATGACGTCCCCGGGCGCGACGGTCAGGTCGAGCGAGTCGAAGAGGGTGCGAGCGGCGTGCCCACCGGCGAGGTCCTGGCGACGAGCGTGGCGGTCATCTGCTCATGCTCCCACCCGGGGGAACGCGATCGTGGCGCTCCCCCGGGTGTGGTGCAGTGCGGTGCGGGCCCGGTGCCGCAGCGCTGGTGCCGCTACTTCGCGGTGGCCGCGGCGAAGGTCGCGTAGGACGCCTTCTTCTGGTGCGACGACGTGTACAGCCCGAAGTCGCCGTCCACCCCACCGTCCTGCCAGTCGTAGAGGAAGACCGGGCCGACCTGCGGGTACTTCGCGGCGACCTGGAACAGCTGGGTGATCGTCTGCTGCTGCTGCGCGACCGTGTACGTCGGGTACCCGCCGTCCGGGCCGGTGGGCATCCCGCTCTCGGTCCACCAGATCCGCATGCTGGCGTCCTGTTGCTGCTTCATGAGCGCCAGCAGGTCCGGCAGGACGGACAGCATGTTGTAGCCGCCGTCCGCGGCCGTCGGCATCGCCGGGTACGTGTACGGGTGCAGGTTCACGGCGTCGAAGGACCCGTGTCCGCCCTGCTTGTACAGCTGCCGGATGAAGTCGATGGGGTTGTAGTTGTTCCCCTGGGCGACGCTCCCGGGTGCCTGCTTGCCGTAGGGCGCCATGCCCGCCATGAGCACCACGGCGCTCGGATCGGCCGCGTGGATGATCGGGTGGACGGTCTTGAGGAGCCCCACGTACGCCGTCGGGTTCGCCTTCCCACCCCACTGGGCGCCGAGGTTGACCTCGTTGCCGACCTCGAAGTGGTGCACGCCCATCGACGCCAGACGCTTGACCGACGACGTCAGCCAGCCGTTCTTCGCCGTGAACCCGGCCGACTCGGGCATGGTCGTCGTGCCGTCCCCGAGGACCACGGTGACGTCGAGTCCGGCCTTGCGAGCCTGCTGGATGGTCTGGTCGCTGGCGCCACCGTGGGCGCTGACCGACCCGGCGTAGTTGTAGTCGAGCCGCACCCACTGCACGCCCACGGACCGCATGTCGGTGAACACCGACAGCGCTCCGCTCGCGGACATGCGGTTGATGGTGTTCTCGTACACGCCGCCGGGCGAGACGCCCTTGCCGTGCTCGGCAGTCGACACTGCGGCCGTCGTGACCACGTTCGGCGAGGGCGTGCCCGCCGTCGTGGAACGCGCGACGTCGATGGCGGCCCGGACGGTGCCCGTGGAGGCTGTTCCGGTCCGGATCGCGCCGGGTGCGGTGTGGGATGTCGCCGATCGGCCGGCGCCACTGGCCGGCGTGGGCGCACTGGTGTTCGTCGCGCATCCGGTCAGCGCGATCGATGCGATGACGGCCGTGGTGAGGGCCGACACGATCCCGCGCGTCCGGACGCGACTCCCGGGTTCCGCGGCGCGCCCTGATGCGCGCCGCTGGAAGCCGTGGCTGGTGTCCTGCTTCGAGTTCCTGATCTCCATGGGCTCGTCCCCTCCCTGAAAGGTCGTGAGCGGAGGGAACGCTAACGGTTTTTCGTCCCCCCGATGCACGGCGTTTCCTCAGGTCGAGAAGCCCGGAGTGACGGGACCTGGGGAGCCTACCGCGCCGTTTCGGGGTACGTCACGCGTTCGGGGGGCACCTGGACCTGAGTGAACTCGCAGATGCGTTCAGGTTCGGACGCGCCGTCACGACGGTCGCAGGCGGATCCTGACCAGCTCGTACACGAGCAGGAACGTCGTGAGCACCGGACGTTCCCCCCAGACGAAGTCACGAGCCGGGCGCAGACGACCGGCGAGCTCGGGCGCCTGCCGGGTCAGGTAGCGGCGCGCTCGCCGCGCGTGGAACGTGTTCGAGGCGAACCGGATCGTGTCCGCGGTCCGCAGCAGGTCCACCGTGTTCCGGACGTTCTCCCACGTCGTCCGCGACTCCTCCTCGAGCACCACCCGATCGGCGGGGAAGCCCCGGCGCACGGCCTCCTCCGCCATCACGGAGGCCTCCGACCGCACGCCCCGCGTCGGGCCGCCCGTGAACACGAGGCGTCCGTGGTCGGAGACACTGCGGAGCGCGATCCCGGTCCGCCAGCGCTGCATCGCGTTCGTCCGTCCGCGGGGACTCGACCGGTACCCGAGCACCACCACGAGTTCGGCGCCGTCGTCCGGACCGTCCGCGGTCAGGTCGCGCGATGCGAACCAGGTGAGGGCCTCCGCGACGGCGAGCCCGCCCGTGACGATCGCGGCGAGGCCGACGACGAACCCGAGGGGAGCGCGCGCTGTCACGGCACCCATGGTCGCATCGGCCACGGCCGCCACCGCCACCGCGTCCGGCGCATCCGTCGCGTCCAGCGCATCCGTCGTGTCCAGGCGCGGAGCAGCGCGCGACGCGGTTGGATGATCGAAGCGGCGACACCGCGTCGCGCAGGTGAGGGGCAGGAGCGCGGCATGCAGGACGACGAGCAGCGTGCGTTCCGACCGGAACCGGCCGCGGTGGCACCGCGGCGCCGGACCGCCGACGGTCTCGCGTTCCCCGCGATCGGGCTCGGCAGCCTGGAGGCCCGGGGCAGCGACGGCGTCGCAGCCGTCACCTCCGCACTCGGGCTGGGTTACCGCCTGCTCGACACTGCGTTCATCTACGACAACGAGGGCACGGTCGGCCGTGCGCTCCGCACCGCTCCGGTGCCCCGTGATGACGTCGTCTTCTCGACGAAGCTGCCGGGGCGTGCCCACAGCGCCGACCTCGCGCTGCAGTACGTCGAGGAGAGCCTGTTCCGCAGTGGCCTCGACCACCTCGACCTCGTGCTCATCCACTGGCCGAACCCGCGGGTCGGGCTCTACACGGAAGCCTGGCGCGCCCTCGTCGAGGCGCGGGAGCGCGGGCTCACCCGGATGATCGGCGTGTCCAACTTCCTGCCGGACCACCTCGACCGTCTGATCGACGAGACGGGGGTGGCGCCGGCCGTCAACCAGATCGAGGTGCATCCGTACTTCCCGCAGCTCGACCTGCAGGCCGAGAACGCCCGGCGCGGGATCCTCACCGAGGGTTGGTCTCCGCTCGGCCGCGGTACCGACCTGCTCGAGCACCCGGTGGTACGCCGCATCGCCGAGGTGCACGCGGTCTCCCCCGCGCAGATCGTCCTCGCCTGGTCGGTCACGCTCGGCGTGATCCCGCTCCCCCGGGCGGCCGACCCGTCATGGCAGGCGGAGAACCTCGACGTCTTCGCGATCCAGCTGAGCGAGGACGAGGTCGCTGCGCTGTCCGGGCTCGCACGCCCCGACGGCAGGGTCAGCGGGCAGGACCCCCGGACGCACGAGGAGTTCTGAGGGGCTCCGAGTTCCCGGGCATGCCGGCAGTCGTTCGGACGGCCCTGTCAGCGTCGCCGATCGCGCTCACCCGGCTGTCCCGGTCCCAGAGGAACCGGGGCGGCTGCCGCGGCCGCTGGCGGATCGCGGCGGGTTCTTGCGCACGTGCGCGCGCACCTTCCCCAACACGGCACCGAGCGCCTGGGAGGTGAGGCCACTGCGGCTGGAGACCACGCCGTCTGCCAGATCCGTCACGCGAGCGCTGCCCGATGATCGGTCGCCCAGCGTCGCCAGCAGTTGGAACTGGACGGAGCTGAGCTTCGCGGCGTCGCGCAGCTGCTGCTCGACCGAGTGTCGCAGCAGGCTGCTCACCTCGATCAGCGCGAAGTACGCGTCGAGGTGCGCCGGATCGATGCGAGGGGACGCGTTCTCCATGCCGTGATCCCACTTGCTTCAGCTTCGAAGCAGTGCTACGGTTCTGGCATTGCTTCGAATCCGAAGCAAACGATTCGTAAAGCAACGATTCGCAAAGCACAGGAGCGCGCTCATGGCACTCGAGTTGGATCCCGAAGTCGCGATCGCAATGGCTCCGATGGGGCAAGCGATGGCGTCGATGACCCTGCCCGCCGTCGGAGACGTCGAGGGACGGCGGATGATGTGGGAACCGATCCTGGCAGCCGCCAGCGACGCGGTCCCGGCCTCGCCCGACGTCACCGTGACCGAACGGACGATCCCGACGGCGGACGGCGCGACCATCACCGCGCGCTGGTACGTGAAGGAGGGTGCCGAGCCCGGTCCCGCCGCGATCTTCTTCCACGGTGGGGGCTACATCTTCGGGCACATCGAGCAGTTCGACGGCCCCGTCGCCCGGTACGCGTCGCTCAGCGGGGTGTCGATGCTGTCCGTCGAGTACCGACGCGCCCCCGAGCACCCCTACCCGACCCCCCTGGAGGACGGCTACGCAGCGCTCACCTGGTTGCACACCCACGCGGACGAGCTCGGCGTGGACGTCGACCGGATCGGCGTCATGGGTGACAGCGCCGGCGGTGGATTGGCGGCTGCGGTGTCGATCCTCAGCCGCGACCGGCGCGGGCCGGCCATCGCACAGCAGATCCTGCTGATGCCGATGCTCGACGACCGGACGACCACCCCGGATCCGCACATCGAACCGTTCCTGATCTGGTCGTACGACGACAGCCGCACCGCCTGGCCCGCGCTGCTCGGTGACCGTGCCGGCGGCCCGGATGTCCCGGCGACCGCTGCTCCCGCACGTCTCGACGACCATGCAGGGCTGCCGCCCGCCTACATCGAAGTCGGTCAACTCGACGTCTTCCGCGACGAGGACACCGCCTACGCGACCGCCCTGAGCCGCGCCGGTGTTCCGGTGGAGCTGCACCTGCGCCCCGGCGTTCCGCACGAATTCGACTCGATCGCGCCCGATGCCGACGTGTCCGGCCGTGCGCTCGCCGACCGGATCCGCGTCCTCTCCTCTCTCTGACCCCCCCCCGACGGCGGTCCCCGCTGTCCCGGAACAACCAACCCATCCGGCGTTGACCGACGACGCCATCTCTGATCGGAGCATCATGACCAGTTCTCGAACCCCCTTCGCCGTCATCGGCGCGACAGGCAACCAGGGATCAGCAGCGGTGGACGAGCTGCTCGCCGCCGGAGCCCCGGTGCGCGCCCTCGTCCGCCATCCGGACGCCGATGCCGCCTCCGCCCTCCGAGACCGCGGTGTCGAGGTCGTCGCCGCGGACCAGGAGGACCGCGATGCGCTCGAGCGCGCCCTCGCCGGCACGGCAGGACTCTTCTTCTTCACCACCTTCGAAGGCCCCGACGGCACCGAAGGGGAGGCCCGTCGTGGGATCACGGTCGCCGACGCCGCCGCCCGTGCCGGCGTCCCACGGGTCGTGTACTCGTCGGTCGGTGGCGCCGAGCGCAAGACCGGCGTCCCCCACTTCGAGAGCAAGCGTCGCGTCGAGGAGCGCCTGGAACAGCTGGACGTGCCGGCGACCTTCGTACGACCGGCCTTCTTCATGGAGAACCTGCTCCAACAGCTGCCGACGAGCGACGCCGACGACTTCGTGCTGCGGTTCCCGATGCCGGCCGACCTGCCGATGCAGATGATCGCCGTCCGTGACGTCGGCCGCACGGCGGCGCGATTGCTGCTCGACCCGGACCTGCTGGCCGGCTCGGCCATCGAGATCGCCGGCGACGAACTCACGATGGACCAGGTCGCCGCCACCATCGGCGAGGTCTACGGCATCGAAGCGCGGTTCGAGGCGCTCCCGGTGGAGGTCCTCGCCTCCGACGCGGACATGCACGCCATGTTCAGTTGGTTCGCGACCTCGCCGTCATACCTGGCCGATCGACCCGGGACGCGGAAGATCGTCCCCGAGGCTGCCGACCTGCGAGGCTGGCTCGAGACGCAGCGCCGTCGCCCACAGGACCCGGCAGCGGCGTGACCGATCCGGCTCCCGCTGTGTCCGCGAGGCGCAGCGGGAGCCGGGCGGCCCCGCGGCGGACCCGAGGTCCTCCATGTCGTCGACGGCGACCAGAGCCGCTCCTGGCCAGGGCCACATGCGCACCTGCCTAGGCTCGAGGGATGTCCGCCTACCCTCGCACTCTCAGTCCCACTTCTCACGAGCACCTCGGATCCCACGTCGTGCCGAGCGTGGAGGTGGCGTTCCCGAAGTGGACTGGTGCCCCCATCGCCGACGCGTACGGGAGGAAGCCGGTCGTGAGCCGGCGGATCGAGCCGATGTTCGTGGAACTCGCGGTCGCCTCCATGGCGACCGCGTACGGGTGGGACGCCCGGTGGCTCGACGAGCTCCGGCACGACAGCCACGATGACCGTCCCCAGATGATGTCGTGCTGGGACCCGAGGCTGGGCCGGCACGACCAGATCCAGGACCCCGTCTCCCATGCACCGTCCAGGGCAGCGCTCGAACGCATCGCCGAGCAGCGGGGCAGCTGGGCCGGCGCCTGGTCGGTCGCTGCGGGCCATGAGGGCGACGTCGTGTTCTACCAGACGGTTCGTGGACGCACAGCACCGACAGCGAGTCAGATCGCCTGGCTCGATGCGGCCGTGGCAGCAGGAATGTCCCCTGACCAGTTCGTCGTCGCTCGCTGGCGCCTCCACTGACACTCGGCTCGGCCGACCTGCTTCCGCCGCAGCGGAGCCGGCGCCTGGTCCACCGCCGCGGCGGGCGCCTCCCGGTCGGATCGTACGGGGGCCGGACTCGCACCCCGGGGAAGGCCGACTCGCATGTCGGTCGCGTATCGTCACGACCAAGCGCGACTGCGTGAACTCTGCTGCACCGGTTGAAGGACCGATCCTGACGGAAGGCTGGTCCTTTGACGACCACCGATCCGATCGTCGCGGGATACACCCGCACCCGCCCCAGCTCCGGCGGCCGTTCCGGCACGTCGACGTACTCCGCGCTCCTCGCGCAGGTGAAGGACCACCACCTGCTCCGACGCCGAACCGGCTTCTACTGGTCGCTGTTCGGCAGTTTGGCCGGCACGCTCACCCTTGCATGGGTCGCGTTCGCGTTCCTCGGTGATTCCTGGTTCCAGCTCATCGTCGCCGCCGCACTCGGCGTGATCTTCACGCAGTTCGCGTTCCTGTCCCACGAGGCCGCGCACCGCCAGATCTTCACCTCACAACGGTGGAACGACCGCGCCGGCCGCTACATCGGCACCTTCCTGGTGGGGCTGAGCTACTCCTGGTGGATGAACAAGCACACCCGGCACCACGGGAACCCGAACACCGTCGGCAAGGACCCGGACATCGCGCCGGACACCATCCGGTTCCTCCCGGAGGACGCTGCCGAGGTGCGGGGGCCCCTGCGGTGGCTGATGCGGGTGCAGGGCTACGCGTTCTTCCCGCTGCTCGCCTTCGAGGGCATCAACCTCCACTGGCTCGCGGTGCGCTCGGTCGCCACCGGCAAGGACACCAAAGCGGACGTGCGGCACCGTTGGCTCGAGGCGGGACTCCTCGCGGTCCGGTTCGGTCTCTACCTCACGGCCGTCTTCTGGTTCCTGCCCTTCGGCATGGCGTGCGCGTTCCTCGGCGTCCAGCTCGCCGTCTTCGGGATCATGATGGGTGCCTCGTTCGCGCCCAACCACAAGGGGATGCCCACCATCGCCCACGACGCGAAGGTCGACTTCTTCTCGCGACAGGTGCGGACCTCCCGGAACATCCGCGGCGGCTGGTGGGTGTCGTTCCTCATGGGCGGCCTCAACTACCAGGTCGAGCACCACCTGTTCCCGAGCATGCCGCGGCCGGCGCTCAAGCAGGCCCGTCTGCTCGTCCGCGACCACTGCGACACACTCGATGTGCCCTACACCGAGACCACGCTCCTCCGCAGCTACGGCATCGTCGTCCGCTACCTCAACCGCGTCGGTCTCTCCGCCCGCGACCCGTTCGCATGCCCCATGGTCGCGGAACTCCGCATCCATTGACCACACCAGCCTCGCCCGGCCCATCCGCGTGATCCCGGTCGAGGTCCCTCCGGACCACTTGCATCCCGTGCCCGGCTCGACCATCCGAGATCAGGCCGGCACGACATGCCCACAGGCACCGTGAAATGGTTCGACAACACCAAGGGCTACGGCTTCATCACCCCCGACGACGGCACCGATGACGTCTTCGCCCACTTCTCCAGCATCGTCCCGGCCAGCGGAGAACGCGTCCTCAACGACCACGAGCGCGTGCAGTACGACCTCGGTCCGGGGAAGAAGGGACGCAACAAAGGACCCCAGGCCGAGAACATCCGCCCGCTCCGTTGACGCCCACCGTCGCACGCGCATGACGAGCGCTGCGGACGCCGGACGAAGCGCACGGACCGAATACGTCATCGCTCTCGGCCATGGCCCCCGATCTGGGTTCCTGCGAGGCCTCTCAGGCCCCGGTTCGGCTCGTTATCGTGAGGGGTGGGCCGGCAACACCACCGGCTCGGATCACCGCATTTCGATCAGGAGAGATGACGATGACGTCGCTCGCAGCACTTCGACCGACGACCGCGAAGGTCGTCACGGAATCAGCGACGGGGCTGGACCCCGATCGCGTCCTCGTGTTCGGGGACGCGCTGTTCCCGCCCGGCAGCGCCCTCGACCAGGGCGCCCGCATCACGGCGGATGCGCTCGCCGCGATGACCGGCCGCGGGGCTGACGTCACGGCCGTGTCGTGGTCGGCCTGGTCCGGTGAGCCGCTCGCTGCTGCAGCGACCATGCTGCGGTGCGTCAACTACGACGTCGTCGTCGTCACCCTCACGGACAGCGTGATCCACGGACGGACCTCCGCCGGGGCCGTGGCTGCGGCCGCGGCAGACCTCCTCGAGCAGGTGGACCGGTTCCGGCAGCGACTGCTGCCGACGACCGAGGTGATCGTGGTGCTCGCCCACCGCGAGGACCAGTCGGACCTCGCCGCAGCCCTGCAGGCGGGACGGGACGAGGTCGTCATCCTGGCCGTGGACAGCACGACGATGAACGGGTTGCCCCGGGTGCTCGAGGTGTCCAGGGCGCTCCTCGCACATCAGCGCGCCACTGCGCGGAGCCCGCAGTGGCACCGCGACGCGCCTCAGCCGTGCCAGGAGCGGTACGAGGCGGTGGACCAGCTCGACATCCTCGACACGGCTCGGGAGGCCCGGTTCGACCGCGTCGTCGACAGCATGGCGCGGGTCTTCCGCACCGAGGGTGCGGCGATCACCTTCATCCCGGAGAACCGGCAGTGGACCAAGGCCGGCCGGTGGTTCCCGGTCGGCAGCAGTCCTCTGCAGAACTCGTTCTGCAGGACGACGGTGCTCGGCTCCGGCCCGCTCGTCGTCGGGGACGCCTGGCAGGCGAAGCGGCCACTGCCGCGGAACGCCGTGCGGTTCTACGCCGGGTACCCGCTCGAGACGCTCGACGGCACGCGTGTGGGCGCCGTGTGCGTGTTCGACCCGAAGCCGCGGGACGAGGCTTCCGTCGAACTCGATCTGCTCCGTGACTACGCGGTCCGCGTCCGGCGCGAGCTCTACCGACGGTGACGCGCTGCTGCTCCCGGCCCGCGTGCGCGTGGCCGCTGGCATGGCCCTCCGGGCGATGCCAGCGCTGACCGACCCACGGGAGGCCGCTCGCCGAGAACGGCAGGCTCCCCCTGCCGGGGGTGAGCCGCAGCACGTCGTGGCGCGGGCGACGGCCGAGTGCTGCTGCTCGGCAGCCGGCGTCCGGATGATCCCGATGGGGAGGCCCTTCCTCCCGGCACGAGATCGCGCACCGACGCGCAGAGGCGCCTGCCCACAGCGGTGGCGGCGGGTCTCACGACTGGAACTCGGCGTAGTCGTCTGGGTAGACGTCTCCCTCCGGCAGGGTCGTCGCCTTGGCCGGGTGGACGAGGGCTTCGATCTTTTCCCGCAGATAGGTGTCCGCGTCCGCGTTGTCGGGCTCGGGCACTGTGGTGGTCGAGGTCTCAGCCATGAGCGGTGCGCCTTCGCCGAGGAGGAACGTCGCTTCGACGTCGTCGCCATCGGAGCTCATCGCCTTGACGGTGACGGCGTCCGCGGTGCCGTCGGTGCCGAGGGCACCGGCGTACTCGAGGAGCAGATCCGCCGTGGTGTCGCCCAACAGGAGCGACTTGTCCGAGTACGTCACGTGCTTCATGAGTCGACCGTACGCGCCGGAGCATCTGCACTCGCACGCCGCTGCACGGCTCCTGGTGGACACCGATCCGTGCGCTCCGAGAGGTCGAGCTGTCGCGGCCTCCATCGGGCTGCCCCGGGTGGCCACGTCTCCGGGTCCGAGCAGACCAGCGACACCCCGGAGACCGTCGCCTTCTCGGTGCTCCTCGAGAGCGGTGACGTCGCCCCAGTGGAGATCCTCCTCGGCCGAGCAAGCCGGGTCATGAACGGGCCAGAGCCCCGCGAACACGAAGGCATCGTCGACGAAGACCTCGTCAGGAGCCTCGAGCAGAAGACCAGCGCCCTCGGTCGTTCTCGGCCCGAGACGGAGAGCGGGGACGGCGTGCAGCAGGGCCATCTCGACGACTCCTGCAACGTCGCGGACACGAGAACGTCACGGCCGCCGGGGCCCGGCCTCGGATATCGCGAGTAGGATAGCCCCAGGGCGCTTCGCAGGTTGCGGGCGGCCGCATCTTGTTCGCCAATGGGCGGCCCTGATGTCCAAATTGGATGAGGGCGCATCATGGGTAGCTTGACGTACGACCACTCGCTCAACGTCGAGTTCGACGACCGGCTCCTCGGGCATCTGCAGATCGTGATCGGCCTGAAGTTGCGACGGAACGAAGCGTTCTACTTCTCTTGGAAAGACGACCGACGGGTCGGCGACGGCCGAACCACCATCTGGATCCATCCGACGATCCCGCTGGTGTTCAAGTTCTACGGCAGCCGGATGCCCGCTCTCAACCGGGAGTGGATAGCCGCCCTGGAGCTCTCCTCGAACACAGCGCAAGGGCTTCAGGTCCTCGAGGAACCGCGCTCTCCGGCGACCGGGAACGGCGACAACTGACCATGAAGCGGATCAACATCACCTACGGCGGTATCGAGTACAGCGTGACTGACGCGGACCTCGACGAGGTCAAGGCGACGCTGCTCGCTGCGGTCCGGGCGGAAGCCCCGACATGGATGCGCGTGAACCACGGCGAAGGCTCATACCGGCAGACCGAACTCCTGATCGAGGCCGGTGTCAGCATCGCCATCACCGGTATCGACGCGGACTGACGCGCTCCCGGCCCCGTCTCAGCACGAGCCTCACTGCCCACCACCGAACGGCCTGGTCGTCAGTCCAGCGTGCCGGTGGTGTCGAACGTGAGCCCGAGCGCCGTTGCAAGCTCCCGGCCGAACACTTCTGCTTCTGCGGGCGTGTCAACGCGGAGCAGCGGTGTCCTGCCGACCGACAAGAGCCATTGCGCTCCGGTGGACCGGGCAGTGACCGCGTTCCGCCTCAGCATGGCCACGCCGTCCCCTCGATGTCGAGCAGACCGCACCTGTCGGCTCCTGGCACCCACGAGCCACCCAGCCTCTCTGCAAGCGCCGAGGAGCGGAGCCGCGGGCTGACACGGTAGGTGTGCAGGCGAACCGATCGCTGCCGGAGATGCCGTTCCCGAGTCAGCGTTGAAAGATGGAAATCGGCGGCACGATCGACTCGATACAAGGTCAGCTCCTACGGATTCGTGAGACACAGCGAGCCAAGGTCACGAGTGCTCGGAGCGGCTGACGGGGACTGAGCCAGCACTTGAAGCGTAAGGACGGCCCCGTCCCGAACAGGAGGGTTTACGAAACGCTCATCATGAGGTAAGCGTCTGTACCGCGCCGTGCGCCGTCGCCTGCAGCGAATCGTTCCATCAAGCCGATCGGACGGGCAGACCGACCGCTGGTCCTGCTTCGGGGCCGAGCAGTGTCACTCGCCCATCGAGAGCGGCCGGGTCCTCCTCCTCGACGAAGTTGAATCGCTCTGCCGTCTCCGGCTCGCTGAGGCCCAGCGGCCGGACCGGGGGCGTGCCCGTGGCACCAAGTATCGTGAACTCCGATGAACCTCGAGAAGGCACGGCGCCTCGTCGCGGACCTGGCGCGTGTGAACGAGCGCTATCTCCGCGACGGGCGTTACCGCAACGACATCCGTGAACGACTGGGGCGCACCGGGTCCGGGTCCGGCGTCGGGGTGGTCCGGCGTGAGCGCGACCGCGTGCCGGAGCGCGCGCGTCCGTTCGAGGGGCTCGTCGAGACGAGTCTCGCACTCGCCGGGATCCAGACCGCCACCCGGGCGGGACAGGTCGTACTCGTCGTTGACGAGGTCCGCGAGGGCGCCGCCTTCGCTGGCGTGCAGACCGCGCTCTCGGTGGCGATCGAACTCGGTGAGCGCCTCGCGCGCACGGTCCGGGTCGTCATGGTCCGCTCCACAACGCCGGGCAACAGCGGCGCAGCAGCGGAAGCCCTCATCGCAGAGCGTTTCCCCACGACCCGGGACACGGCAGGCGGCCCGAGCGTCCGTGTGGTGCCGCGGGAGGACATCCTCGCTCAGGTCTTCGGTGACGAGGACGTCTGGATCGCGACGCACTGGAAGACCGCACACGCGCTCGACGTCGCGGTGAGGAGCGGCGTCGTGGACCGCGACCGGGTCGTGTACGTGGTACAGGACTACGAGCCGGGCTTCAGTCCGTGGTCCACCGATTACGCCGTAGCTGCGTCCACCTACCGCGCTGGTTTCCGAATGCTCGTGAACTCGGCTCCGCTGCAGCGGTATCTGCACGACGTCGAGGGGATCGTCGTACCCGACGATGCGACCTTCGCCCCGCACCTCGACATGGAGAAGCTCCAACGAGTTGCGGAGGCGCGTCGCTCCCCTGCGGAGGACGGCGGGGTCGTGCGGGTTCTCTTCTACGGCCGACCGAGCAAGCACCGGAACCTCTTCCGGCTGGGCGTCGCCGCGCTCCGGGTCGCCGTGCAGGAACTCGCGGTCGACGACCTGCGGGTCGAGTTCCACTCTGCGGGTGAGATGCATGCGGACGTGGAGCTGGGATCAGCCGGCCGCATCGCGCACAGGCTGATCGCCCACGGCACCATGCCCTGGGACCAGTACTTCCACTTCATCGCTTCCACGAACGTGGTCCTGGCTTTGCAGCACAGTCCCCATCCGAGCCACCCTCCGTTCGACGGTGCATTGTCGGGTGCCCGCGTGGTGACGAACGAGTTCCACGGCACCCGTGGAGGCCTGCATCCGAATATCGAGGCGGTGGCCACCGACGCGGGGTCGCTCGGACACGCACTTGCGGGCGCGGTCCGTCGCGCGGCAGCGGACGGACCGACTTCGTTCAAACCTCTGGCGGACGGGGTCCTCGGCGGGGCCCTGAAGGACGCGGTCGCCAGGCTCGCGGTGGACCTGTCCGCCGTGCCGCCGAGGGGGGCCGACTGAACGGGAGCGTCCGTCACACCGCTCGCGAGCCGGGACGGCAACTCGGTTGAACTCGACCACGGCCTCGAGGACCAAGCCGTCAGCGTCGCCTCGGGCCGGTTGCGGACCACCACCGGAACCGCTCCGAGGCGCGACAGATGGACCGTCCGGTCTTCAACGATCAGTCGGGCGAGCCGAAGCCGGCCCGCGGGTGTGAACGGGAATCAGCCTGAGTCACGAAGACCTCCGGTGCGACGTGTTGGTGCGGCACGCCACCTGGTCCCGGAGGTCTTCTCCTATGTCACCCCGGCCACAACGTGCCGGGAACCCACACCTAGACCTCGACCACCACTCGCTCTGTTGCCCTCAGGCCCAGCCGGAGCGCGGCGATCTCGTCGATCGCTGCTGCGAGCGCCTCCCGCTCCTCGCCGGTCATGGTGTCCTCGAGCATGGCGATGCTGACTGCGACGATCGCGTCATTCGGACCGGCAGCGCCGAGGTCGCCATCGAGCACACGAACGTTGACCGCGCCCGGCTGGAAGTTCGGATGCTTGTCGGTAGCGAAGTGGAACACGACGTCGTCGAGGTGTCGGGTGCGGCGATAGCGCTGTCGCGGTCCGTCGACGACGACCCGCCACCCGCGGTTCCGAAGAAACTCGGCGAGCGTGCTGGCGCGAAGGGCGTGGGGCTCGGACACCGAACCAGCGCGGTCGACGTACGGCAATCGGATGGCGGCGCGCGGCGAGTCGTCAACTTCTCGAACAACGATCGGGTCCTGGCCCCACGCCGACGCGTCGTGGCCCCGTTTGGAGTCTCGGGGTACGAATCCCGCCACGTGGAGACCGAGCTCCTGATACCGCCAGCCGTCATTCGCTACCTCCCGGTCGCGCCAGCGATCGAGGAAGCGTTGGCGGTTGTAGGTGGTGTGGGCACCTCGACCCGACGACGCGCCTTCGAAGTGCGTCACCGCAGATTCGGGCGCAACTCGGAAGTGCCCACCACGGAGTTCCGTGAGTCGGAAGCACAAGTCCACGTCCTCCATTCCATTGACGAACAGCTCGTCGAACCCGGAGATCGCCGCGAACTCTGCCGCACGAACCGCCAGGCAGGCGGCGGTGAGGGCCTGAAATCGGTCGAACGCAGCCGCGGGGAGCGAGGCGATCTCCCCCACACCGTGCGCACTGAGGAAGTGCCAGGGCAAGACGCCGCGAGGACCGAAGACGGTGCCAGCAGTTTGTATCAAACCGTCCGGATAGGTCAGCAACGGTTGCGCGCCGCGAACGGCGTCGTCCTCGAGTGCTGCGAGCAGAGGATCGAGCCATCCGCTTCCAACCGTCGTGTCGTTGTTCAGGAACACGACACGCGCGCCGTTGCTCGCTGCGAAGCCGACGTTGTTCCCACCGGAGAAGTTCACGTTGTGCGGTAGCGCGACGATCTTCACTCGCGAGTCCGAGGAGAACGCCCCCCTCAGGATCCTCCGGACCGGTGCGCTCGATCCGTTGTCGACGACCACCACCTCGACGGGCGTGCTGCCGCTGTTGTCGAGCACGGAACGTACCGCTGGCAGGGTCAACCGCCAGTCTCGGTACGTGACGATCACGACACTGACCAGATCCTCCTGCCGGGGTCTTGCGCGGGCGACATCCCAGTCCACACCGGACAGGACCGAACTCACCTCTGGGCGCGTGGCGAACGACACTGTCGAGAGCTCGCCCACGCGCTCCGCGAGCGTGCCCGTTCGCTGCTCGAGGTCGTCGTACCCGGCGGCGAGGACTGCCGGATCCGCATCAGGAGACGGAGAGAGCCGTGTGGCACCGATGCCAGCACCGGCAGGAAGACCCCCCGGAGCGAATGCACGCTCACCGTGGACGCCGAGCGACACCAGTACACGCCGTAGCGTGAGGCCAGTAGCGTGGGCCGCCCATTCTGGCTCCAACCGCGGTGAGGGCGCGTACCCCTGCATCGCTCCCTGGGAGACGAAGTGCAGCGCGGCTGCAGCGTCAGTCGTGAATCGCCGGCCCGTCAGCCGCCCGTAATAGTTCCTGTCAACGAAGCCTCGTTGTGCGAGCCCCATCGCCGCAGCGGACAGGACCAATCGCTCCCGGAGGGACTGGGTGGGCGTCCCGCTCGTGGTCCTGCGACGAGGAGCTGGCGTGGTCGAAGTCGCGGTCGCGGTGGGCCGCGGCGGCTGCTGCCCTCCGGCCGCGTTCCGGAGCGCGGCAGCGACGGACGAGGCCTGTGCCATCTGCTGCGTGATGAATCGCGGAGTCCTTCGGTGGGGTGCAGCACCGGAGACGGCGATGATCTCACGCACGACCTCTGACGTGGTCGCTGACCGGGACATGATCCTCGGAACACTCCCGACAGCAGCAGCGCTCGCTTCTTCGAGCAGCGTCCGATCCTCGGCGAGGGCACCGAGCGCGATAGCCAGATCAGCCGCAGAGCCGGGCTCGACGAGGAATCCCGTCACTCCGTGCTCGACGAGCTCGACCGTCCCTCCCGACCGGGCCCCGACGACCGGCAGGCCGTGCTGCAGGTACTCCAGCGTCACTCGCCCGAAGGCTTCCATGCGCGAGGTCGTGACGCCGACGTCGTAGTTCTCGAACAGATTCGACACGTCGTCCACCTGGGGGCGGATGTCGACCGCTCCGTCAACGCCGAGCTCGGTAGCCAGGTTGCGGAGTTCTCCCGCGTAACCAGCGGGGTTATCGGGGCCAACGATCGTCGCCGTTACCGGGACTCCGCTGTTGCGAAGCAGCGCGACCGCTTCGACGAGCGTTCGCTGGCCTTTGGACTCACTGACCTTCCCGAGTGCGAGGACTCGGAGGGTGTCGGTTCTCGCCGGATGCGCGGGGGCGACCTCATCGACCGGCAGAACAGGCGGGTAGAGAATTCTCGTGGTCGCTGTCGGGGCAAGTCCACGAACGAAACTGTCGATGGCTTTCGAGTTCGTCACGACGAGGTCGGACATCGAGGAGATGTCCTGGAAGGTCGTCTCGGCTCCGTACTGGAACTGGAGACCGTGATCCAGCTCTCCGTATTCCCGCACGAACCAGACATGAGGCGTACCGGCGATCGCAGCGGCCACCGCTGCCCAAGGATTGACGATCGTGTTGGTGAGGACGATGTCGATCGATCGCTCCTCGATGAGGGCCAAGAGGCGTTCGAGCGCTGCAGCGTTGCCCTGTTGGTACCGGAGAATCCGCTCGGCATCGGTGGCGCGTTGCCGGAGGACCCACGGATACGAGTGGATCACGACGACCTCGTGGCCGCGGCGCTCCAACTCGGGCGCTAGGTGGCCACCTGCGACCGGCAGCACGAACACGAATTCGTCCTCCGGGCGGTCCGAGCGCCACTGGTCCGTCAAGGCGAGCAATGATCGTTCTCCACCGCCCAACGTCTCCAGGGCAGCGCTGTGGCAGGCGATCAGGGCACGCATAGAGCGACAGTACACTGAGCGAACATCAGACACTGACACTCGGAAGGACCGATTTGGCCCAGCTCGATGCAGCCGCGCTTCCCCGGATCACGATCGTGGTACCGGTGTACGGCGATCTGCCTTCGTTGCTCATCTGCATCAAGGCACTCCGCTCCGTCACCGATCCACAGCGACACGACGTGCTCCTCGTGAACGACTGCGGCCCCGACGCAGACGAGATCGAAACCGCCGTCCTCGCTGCGGTCGACGGGGCTATCGGATTCCGGTACGAACGCAATGACCGCAACCTCGGTTTCGTTGGCACATGCAACCGTGCCGTTCAGGAGCTCGACACGAGCGACAACGACGTCCTATTGCTCAATTCGGACACGGAGCCGCGCGCGGGATTCGTCGAAGAGATGCAGGCGGTGCTCTACGCCCACCAGAAGCACGGGGTCGTTTGTGCCCGAAGCAACAACGCGACGATCGCATCCCTCCCGTACCGACTGGTGGGCAGGAGTTCAGTTCCCTCCGTTCAGCGCACGGAAGCGGTCTTCGCGGCCCTGGAAGGCACCTTGCCGCGGTGGACGGTCTCGCCAGTGGCCATGGGTTTCTGTTTTCTGACGAAACGAGAGTTGATCCGGCGTTTCGGTCTCTTCGACTCGGTCTTCGCGCCGGGATACGGCGAGGAGAACGACTACTGTTTACGCATCGACAAAGCTGGCTTCCGCTCGGTCATCGCGAATCGTGCCCTCGTCATCCACGAAGGCTCGAAGAGCTTCGTGGGGGAACGCCGGGACGCCCTTCGGGACGCTCACCAGCGACTCCTCGAGGAGCGGTACCCCTTCTACGGCCGGGCGACGCGCGCCTTCATGCGCTTCGGGATCGGTGCTGCCGAGCGTTTTGCGGATGCCCTGACGCCGGGGAGCGCGGTCACGACCATGGGCATCGACATTCGCGGCTTGGTCCGCGTCGCGCCCGACGACGAACGCCGCGGGGCAGTGCTGACCGACATCCGTGCCGCAGTCCGGACGCTGCTCCGAGCAGGCGTCGAAGTGGAGGTGCTGGCCGATCCGGCAGATCTCGTCGGTCTTCGACTGAACCCAGCGCAGGTCACCCTGGCGACCGAGGTGACCACCGATGCAATCCTGCATGTCGGCGTGCTGCTGGCCGGCGGCCCTGACACCGGGATGCTTGCAACGGCGAACCGTCGGTACGCGTACTGGGCGGCACTCAGCGTGGCGGACCTGGGCGAGGCCGACTGGGCGACGCGTACGAGCGCCCTCGGCACGCGGCTCGCCGGAGAGGACCTCGCTCGACACTCCGTTTGGCGCCTGAAGCCCGAGGTCGAACATGGGGTACGTGATGCGATCGAGTCGGTGCCGTCCCAACTGGAGTCTTTACTGCAGTCCCCGTTAGCCGACCGGCTGGCTCAGCTGGAGGATCGTTGGAGAACGTACCGAACAGTCGACTCAGCGCCTGGCTCCGGCGCCACGACTGACGCGCAGCTTCGGCGGCTGCGTGCCGAGATCACCTCCTTGCAGGACAGCCTCAGCTACCGCGTCGGGAGCCTGGCAGTCAAGAGCGCGAAGCGCCTGGCGAGGCGCCGATGAGCGCAGCACGCCGGGCGGTGTACACCGCGCTACTCGGTGGTTACGAGGCGCTACGGGAGCAACCCACCGCCTTGCGTTCAGGTATCCCGTACATCTGTTTCACCGACGATCCGGAGTTGACGAGTTCGACATGGCACGTCGAGCAGGTGACTCCGCTCTTTCCCCACGACCCCACCCGAAGTTCCCGAGAGCTGAAGACAGGCGGGCACCCCCTCCTCGCGGACTTCGATGAAACGCTGTGGATCGACAACCGGGTCGAACTCACCGTCGATGCCAGCGACGTCCTGGACGTCTGGCTCAAGGACTCCGACTTGACGATGATGGAGCACTCCTTCCGTGAGCGGCTCATCGACGAATTCACAGCGGTCGCTGACGCCGGCATCGACGCAACCGATCGAGTGTGGGAGCAACTGCTGCACTACGCGGAGCAACGACCTGACCTCATGGACGGCAAGCCGCTCTGGACGGGGATGATCGCACGACGCAACACCTCCACGACTGGTCGCTTCGGTCGGGTCTGGCAGCACCACATCGATCGGTACTCCCGCCGCGATCAACTCTCGGTGCAGATGGCAGCCGCAGACGCTGACTCACCGATACGCGTGATCCGGCGCGACAACCGAGAGTCGGAATGGCACCGTTGGCCGCCTGTCGACGAACAGCTGCGCCGACGGCCCGCCTACCATTCCCGATGGGAGGACGCGCTCCGCGCACCACTCCTCACCGCCGCGAAGCTCCGGGAGCGCAATCGACGACTGGAGCAGCGTGTGTTCGAGCTCGAAGACGCCGCTTCCGCTCACGAGTCCCGAGCCGTCGAGGCTGCCGAGAAGCTGAAGCAGGCGAAGCAAGCCATCAGAACCGCGGAAGATCGAGCGCAGGCCCTGCTTGAAGATCTCGCCCGCACCGCAGACCAACTCCAGCAGGAACAGCAACGGAACGCGGACCTCAACCACGACGTGGAGGACCAGCGGCAAACGGCTTCCGTGCTCCGCGACCAACTCGCGGCAGCACGGGACGAACTCAACGCCCTTCGATCGAGCCGCAGTTTCGTTCTGGCGCGTCGTCTGGTGCACATCCTCCGACGCTGAGCGATAGACGAACGGTCGGCCCGTCACACCGTTTCGTTGTATGCCGCGAGCACCGACTTCGGCTCGCCGATCTGCTGCAACTCACCCGCGTCCAGCCACGCGACCTGGTCGCACATGTCCTGAACGGTGCCCTGGGAATGTGAGACCAGGATGATCGTCTGCCCTGCCTCCTTCATCTCCTTGAATTTCCGTCGGCAGCGGTTCTGGAACGTCGCGTCACCGACGGAGAGCACCTCGTCAACGACGAGGATGTCCGGCGTCACGGAGATGGCAACGGAGAATCCGAGCCGCACGTACATACCGGAGGAGTAGTTCTTGACCGGCTGGTCAATGAAGTGACCGACGCCGGAGAAAGCGACGATCTCGTCGAACTTCCGCACGATCTCCTTCCGGGACATGCCGAGGATGGACCCGTTCAGGAACACGTTCTCGCGACCCGAGAGCTCGGGGTGGAAGCCGGAGCCGACCTCGAGCAAGGACGCCTGCTTACCGTTGGCGGTGATGGATCCGTGCTCCGGGTAGAGGATCTTCGCGAGGCACTTCAAGAGGGTGGACTTGCCGGATCCGTTCTTGCCGATCAAACCGAACGTCGTGCCGTGCGGCACCTCGAACGACACGTTGCGGAGAGCCCAGAAGTCCTCATGCACCGAGCGGCGCCCGCGCATCACTGCGCTCTTGATCGAGTCATTTCGCTCGTGGTACATCCGGAAGCGCTTGGACACCTCGTCGACGCGCACGGCAACATCACTCACAGCAGTTCCGCCAGCTTCTTCTCATTCCGGGAGAACACGACGTAACCGATCAGGAATGACAAACATCCCGCTGCGAGGACGCCCACCCAGTCTGTCCAGTTCGGGAGTCGATTGTCGTACATCAGGTCTCGGAACACGGTGGAGAACCGTTCGATCGGGTTGAGTTTGTAGAGGTGGACGATCCAGGGCTTGCCCGCACCGTCGGCTGAGTCCTGGACGAGTGACAGCGGGTAGACGATCGGCGAGAGGTACATCCACATCTGCAAAGCGATGCCGACGAGGTGCTGCATGTCCCGGAAATGTACGTTGACTATCGAGAGCATGAGACCGAGGCCGCATGCGAACATGGCCAGGAGCACCATGTTCAAGGCGATCAGCGGCAGGAATGCGTACCACTTCGATCCGAAGAGCGCAAGCACCACGAGTATCACGGCCATCTCGACCAACCAGGTGAACCCGAATGAACCGACAGCGCTGAGGGGCAGCGTCATGCGCGGGAAGTAAACCTTCTTGATGAGCGATCCGTTGCTGACGATCGAGGTCATCCCACTGTTGATCACGTTCCGCGTGAAGATCCACGGCAGAAGCCCACACATGAGCCAGAGCGGGTAGACGTCGAGACCACTGGGATCCCCGACCTCCACCCGCGCCTTGAAGATGAAGGAGTACACGATCGTGTAGATCAGCATGGTCGCGAGCGGATTGATCAGCGACCACAGCTGTCCGAACACCGTGCGCCGGTACTTACCCTTGACTTCGCGCGCCGTCAGATTCGCGAGGAGCTCCCGCGACGACAGGAGATCACTGAGATAGGTCATTCGACTCTTCACGTCGTGCGGCGGGTCGAAGCCGCCGCCTGGTTGTGGGGGACGTGGCATTCTTTCATGTGTCGAGGGCTGCGTCAGGACGGCGAGACGATCCGTGCGAGCGGCGGGAGCGGGGACGTGCCTGAAAAGTGTAAACTCCTCAGGTGCGTGTCTGTTTCGCCAATCACTCAACCGCGCCGAAGAGTCTCGGCGGAGCTGAACGTTCCCTCATCAGACTTGTGGAGGACTGGCAGGGAATCGATTCCGACTTCGAACCGACCTTCGTCACGAAAGCGCCGCGAGGGACGTTCATCGACGCACTGGAGCAGCGGGGGTGGCAATACCAGGCATACCGCTTCCGGGGATGGGCCTTGCCGAGTCCGCAGCCAGCACCGGCTGCGGAGCGGGCAACGTTCGCGACGGCCGACTACGCCGCAGTGTCGGCGATCATCCGGCAATTCGAGCAGCAGCGCCCAGATCTCGTCGTCACCAACACCCTGGTCGCTCCGTGGGCGGCCTTCGCCGCCGCAGCGCTCGGCATTCCACAGGCGTGGTTCATCCGGGAGTACGGCGATCTGGACCACGGCCTCCAATTTCAGATCGGCCGGGATGCAACGCTGCGGGACATCGGTCTCATGGCCCTCGAGGTCGTCACGAACTCGCAATCGCTCCGAGCCCACCTTGCACCGTTCATCGATCCGGAGCGGATCAGCGTCGCGTATCCCGCAGTCGAGGTTGAGCAGCTTCTCGCCGGTCGCGCCGCGGTACCGGTGCAGGTTCCCTTCCCGCAGGAAGATCCCGGGCTCCGCATCACGATGGTCGGTCGCGTCGAAGAGAGCAAGGGACAGTTCCGTGTCATCGATGCTCTGGGCGAGCTCGCTCGCCGCGGGGTGACCGCAAGCGTCTGCTTCGTCGGCGCCTGGACCCATCCCGGCTACGACTTGCTCCTGCGCGAGCGCGCGAGATCGCTCGGGATCGCGGGGCGCGTCACCTTCGCCGGCGAGCAGCGGAACCCTGCTCCTTACATCCACGCAGCGGACGTCTGCGTAACCGCGTCGACGCTCGAGGCGTTCGGCAGGAGTACCGCGGAGTACATGGCCCTCGGTCGGGCTGTCGTTGCCGCGGACAACGGCGGAAGCGCTGAACTGGTCGTGCCCGGTCGGACTGGACGACTGTTCCCGGTCGACGACACAGCTGCGTTCGCCGACGCTTTGGAGCATTACGCAATGCACCCGGAAGACGTCCTCAGACATGGAAGCAGAGGACAGGAGGAGCTGTCGCGCACGCTCAGCACCGGTCACGATAACGCGAGTGCAATAGCACGCCTCAGCGCGCTCGTTGGAACAGAGGGTTACCGCCTGCCCGAGATTGCCCGGTACTGGTTTGATCTGCCCGCGACCTACGCCTCTCTCGGTGCCACGAGCGCGAAAGCTGCGATCGGACTCCTCGTGTCCCGGGTAGGGACCCGCTCGGGCCTGGTGGGCCGCGCCCTCGCAGCCCCAGGCGTAGCGGCGAGACGGCTGGTCCGACGGTGACCGCCGAGGTGCCCTCCCGCCGGCCGGTGACGATCGTGGTCCCGGTGTACGACGATCTGGCCGGACTCCTCCGCTGCGTCGAGGCGTTGATGGAGACCGTCGACGTGAACGTCGACCGGGTACTACTCTGCAATGACGTTGGGCCGCACGCCGACGAGATCGAAGGTCGCCTGCTGAACTTGATCCGGGACCGGCCCGGATTCGAGTATGTGCGCAACGAGCGCAACCTCGGCTTTGTCGGCAACTGCAACCGTGCCGCATTGGAACTGGACCGCAGCGGAAACGACGTCCTGTTGTTGAACAGCGACACCATTCCACTGCCGGGATTCCTCGATGAGATGGCCACCGTGCTCGCCTCGGACGATTCGTTCGGCGTCGTCTGCGCTCGCAGCGACAACGCGACGATCGCGACGATGCCGTACGCGCGACGGAATCCCCGCTCCCGAGCGACGCCCGAGCGGACGACAGAGCTGCACGGGGTCCTCCGCGAGCTCCTCCCGCGGTTCACCGTCGCGCCCGTCGCGATGGGGTTCTGCTTCCTCATCCGTCGCGAGGTCATCGACCGCTTCGGCTTGTTCGACCACGTGTTCTCCCCCGGCTACGGCGAGGAGAACGACTTCTGCCTCCGCATCAACAGAGCCGGATACCAGGCCGTTTTCGCGAACCACGCGCTCGTTCTGCACACCGGTTCGACGAGCTTCAGTGGCGACCGCGGGCCGGCGCTCCGCTTGGAGCACGAGCGCATCCTCCTCCGCCGGTACCCGTTCTACGCGAGCGCGGTCGCACTCTTCCTCGGCCGCGTCCGGGACGCCGTCGACGTCTTCGCCGACACTTTCCTTCCGGACGACGGTGTGCTGCGTGTCGCCTTGCAGTTGCCCGCCGTCATCGACGAGGCCGCCGTCGCGCGCGCGACGGCGGTCCTGGAAGCCGCCCCCGATGACATCGTGATCACTCTGATCACGGGGCGGGAGCAAGCCCGGGTGGCTCGTCGGTCGTTCCCAACCGCCGATCTGCTCGTCGTCGGACGTCCGCGTCAGGTCTTCGACGTCACGGTCGCATTCGGCGCTGTCACGTCATTCGGCGGTCTCTCCAGCCTGAACGCGAACGCCCCCCGATGGCTTCTCGTCGACGCGATTCCGCATCACCGGCAGTGGGCAGAAGCGGTGCGCCACCACCGCGACGCGGCAATCGACCGCATTCTCCGCCGCTTCGACGACAGCAGTGTCGACTGGTCCAGTCCCGAAGACCTCATCGCGGCGATCCGCCATGTCGGATCCAAGCCGATCGATGCGGAACGGCTGCGCCTTCGGTGGAACGCCGTCGCGGACATGGCAGAGGCGACCGGTCTCCTGAAGCACCCGGACCGGGTGTCGGTTCGTCGACTCGTTGCCCTCGCGCTCGGCGCTCGGAGTCCTTGGCTCGTCACGCGGCTGCGCGCGATCCGGGCTGCCCGCGCCTGACCGGGAGTGGCGGTTCTGCGGGACGCTCATCGCGCCAACTCCGGTGTCGGGCAACCCGGGACAGGTCCGAGGAGAACCGGGCCTGGAAGTGCGCCGCGAACGCGGAAAGCGCAGACCAGAGGCCGAGCGGACGGCAGCAACACCAGCCAAGCGGACAGGCTGCGCACGCAGCGCTTCAACTGGCGCCAACGCCGAGCCCGCACGCGCCCGTCGGTTCAGTGCAAAGGGGTGAGTTCTTGAAACGTCCCCTCGGTCGGGCTGACAGGATTTGAACCTGCGACCCCTTGACCCCCAGGCATGATTCTGGTGTTCGGGTGCGTCCGGCGGCGTCCGTCCTGGTCGCAAGTTTTCCCTGGTCTGCCCGGATGTTCGCTCCATCAACGTCCGTGCTCATCCAGGGCCCTCCAGACCCGGTTGCTGCGTCGCGTTGGCGTAGTGGTTGGCGTAGAGATCACCAGGCTGTCGCGAGGACGTCGAACGCGGCACGCTGCAACTCCGGCGCGACATGACCGTAGATGTCACCGGTGATTGCAACAGAGGAGTGCCCGAGGCTTTCGGAAACCGCCGTCAGAGGAACGCCGCCATTGAGCATCGTCGAAGCTGCAGTGTGGCGAAGGGAGTGCACTGTGACGCCCTCTAGCCCGGCGCGCTCGGCGGCAGTAGTCACGGCTCGGAGCACGTTGCGCGGGTCGATCGGCCCGCCTGTCGCTGACGCGAAAACGAATCCGTCAGGCTGCCAAAGCTCTTCAGCGTCAAGCCGGTCCGCTGCCTGCCGACTGCGCTGCTCGTCGAGGATTCGCGCGACGGGGGCGCTGATCGGGACCGTTCGGCGCGATCGCTCCGTCTTCGGTTCGGTGACGACGAGCCGACCCCCCGCGCGGGAAAGAGTTCCGCGGACCCGGATCTGGCGCTGCGCCCAGTCGACGTCAGACCAACGAAGAGCAAGTGCTTCGCCCCGGCGGAGTCCGGTCCGGCTGAGGAACTCGACGATGCTGTGATAGCGGGAGCCGTCCAGAGCGTCGAGGAGCCGCCTCATCTCGACGGGGTTGAGCCATCGAGCATCCTGTCGCTCAACGCTCGGTCGCTTGACAACTGCTGCGGGATTTCGACCAAGGAGCCCGTCGCGCACCGCGTCGTCCAGCAGGGTGCGTAGGACGGTATAGACCTGCCGGACGGTGGATGAAGCTCGTCCCTGCGCCCGAAGGTGCATGAGCAGCGCGTCAACATCGGACGGCTTCAGCCGATCCAAGCGAGAAGCTCCGAGGGGCCCACCCGCAATATGAGTGCGCGCCAGTGTGGCATAGGTCGACTTCGTGGACGCCTTTCGATCGCTCGCCGCGAGGGTCGTCGCGATCCACCTCTCGACGAATTCGCGCAGGACGACGGCCGCGTCCTGCGCTGGCTGCCCAGCTTCGACTCTCGCGCGCTTTGCGCGCATCTTCTCGCGGGCCTCTCGTTGCGTCTTTCCGTATGAGGAGGACCTCCGACTCCGCCCCGTCGTCGGGTCCGTGTAGGTGAACCTTGCCTCCCACGACCCATCTGCTCTCCGCGTAACCGAGCCTTCTCCGTTCGCGCGCTTTGCCACCGCGTCTCCTTCCAACCGGCGGAAGCATCGGACGAGTCAAGGGGTCACCGCAACTTCAACGTGAGCAGCGGGCGTGTCACTGGCCGCCTACTCCTACGTCCACGTCAATCCGACGGCGTTCGACGCCGTCCCGCTGTTCTGGAGACTCATGGAACCGCTCTTGCTCACTCCCGCCGAAGCCGCCAAGGCGCTGGGGATCGGTCGCTCGACTCTCTACGCACTTCTGGCCGACGGTACGTTGCCCTCCGTCAAGATCGGCGCGGCTCGGCGCGTCCGAAGCTCCGACCTTCGTCGCTACGTCGACAGCCTCAGCTCGCTCACCGTGTGAGTGAGACGAATGACCTCGCCCCGCCTCTAGGGCGAGGTCATTTCTGTTGGTACGGTCTCGACGTGGACACCGGTCAGGCTTGGGCGAACGCACTCATTACGCTCCTGACGGTCGCGGCGTTCATCCTCTCCAGCTTGGGGCTCTACCTCGTTCATCGCGACGCAGCCGCCGCAGTCCAGCGAATGGAACACGACCGGGACCTTCGAAATCGCTTGCGTGACGAGTATCACCATGCGCTCGCGGCAGCGAACTCCCCACGCGCACGCGAGGCCGCGAGCGTGCACTGGAGGTCAGCACACGAAGAGGCAGGGCTGGAGCCGTACACGCGAGACTCGATCGGCGAGGGACGTGAGTACCTTGCCGAGCGCATCATCCGCGAGTTGAGCGCCGGTAGCCGCCTTGACTTCGTCCTCGTCGGCATCGGCCTCCTGTGTGGGCTCGCGGCGAGTGTGTGGAGCATCTGGCTGCCATGAGCCCCCCCTGCTCCGATTGCCGGTCCACGCCGCACGCGTTCTGGGGCGCCGTGGGCGGGTTTGTTGTGCAGGAAGTGCAGGAAGTGCACCCTCTCCAGTTCTCTCTCTAAGACGACTCCTCCCTTAGAGAGAGAACTGGAAGACGTGCACTTCCTGCACTTCCTGCACGACAAATCGCTCTCTGCCACCGCCCGGCGCTCGTCACGGCCGACGTCGAGGCTCCGTGCTCGCGCACCGGAGCGGCGCACGGTGAAGCTGCGGGTCCCCTACACCTACCGGCCGCGCCGCTCGGCGTGAGCACTTTGGCCGCTCTGGCCACCTACTAGTACAAGAGCCTGCTGTCCCTCGACCGGCGTTCCGTGCGCCCCCGACGAGGAACGAGGCCCCACTCTTGCCGGCAACAAACGGCCGGCCTCAACCTCGCCACGCGCCAGCACGCTTGGTCGTGCCTCTCCCTCCGCACCCGGCACGTGCGCGAGCGATGCGCCGTCAACGGTGACAGCGCACTTGCGGCAGTCGCCCAGTAGGTCAGGCGGCAGCCGCACGGCGGGGATCGGCTCCCTTCGGGAGAGTTGCCCGGTCCCCGCCCTCTCAGTCCACCGCCCCGGCGGTCGAGCTTCGGCATCCCGAGGCCACCGGTGACGGTTCAACCCACCGTGGGATGCCGCTGCCCCTGACGGGGCTCGACCCGAAGGTCTACCTCCGTGTCCAAGTTCAACTCCGGCAACGGACGAGCCGTTTACCTCTTCCGCTCAGACCAGCCTTCTCCCGCCGATATCGCCCTCGTGCCCGGCGCACAGGACGCCTACGACATCTGGCAGAAGCTCAACGAGATTGACGGCGAGCCGCTTAGGCGGTCCGCACGGGAGGCCGACAAGGCCCTCCTTACGATGCGCGCGAGTGGCAAGAAGCGCGCCGACGTCGCGACCGCCGACTACGAGGCCGCGGAGCAGGCCTGCCGCGACGCCCACGCCGCGCTCACCGCCCACGAACGCCGCGCGCTCACCGCACTCCGCCGGTTCGACGGGCTCATGACGGCCGGGTCTGACAAGGCCCTCCGCGCGCGTGCGGCAGCCGTCGCCCTCGACAAGCACTCAGAGGCAACCGCGCACGCTGCGGCCCTGTTCGCTGCGATCAGAGACCGCGACAGCGCTGCGCGTCGCGCGGGCCTGCCTCGGTCCCATTCCTGGTTGCGCCACCAGCCGCAATACATCGATGGCGGTCTGACCCTGGCGGAGACCACGATCGGCTACGCAATCAGCGCGTTCAACACCGGCGAAATGCAGCGCGTCGTCGACGGCCAGGAGGCGACCCCCGCGGACGTCGAGCGGCCAGACGGTAACAATGCGACTTTCAAGGGCGGGGATGTGCACACCGGGCGGGAGGAGTGGGCGTGACCAGCCGCGACGCGGTACACGCGGCCGTCGCTGCCGCGCTCGAATCCAAGCCGTCCCCTGAATCGCTCGACGACCTGAGCCCGGCTGTCCGCCGGGACGTCGAGCGCGAGGCCGCTCGCCGCGGCGTCTCCCCCGCCGACGTCTGGCGGGAGGTTCTCGCCACTGACCGGAAGGCGCGGGATGATGCCGAGGAGGCAGCACGCATCGTCGCCGCTCTGCGCGGTCGAGGGGGTGTGCGCCCGTGACGCGCATGTCCAGCACCTATCGGCACCCGGACTCGATCCGGGGCGGGGTCGACGACCGCCCGGCAGTGCCCGCGCCGCTGACCGCCGAGTACCTCCTCGGCATGGACCTCGACCGGCTCACCCTGGCGCGCACGCTCCTCGCCGCGGTCGAGCAGGGCGCACGCCCCCGCGCAATCTTCGAGCCGTATCAGCCGCGCACCTGGGACGGCTCACCGATGCACCGCCGCAAAGAATGGACGGCACGCGTCGTCGCGAGCGCGAGCCCGTCGCTCCTTGCCAGGCTCCGCGGCACAGCAGGCAGCCTCGGCGCCTTCGCATAGCGAACCGGCGGGGGCGGCAGCACCTACGCCGCCACCCCCGCCCCGCTTCGGCTCTGTGCGTTGGTCTCCCGCGCGAGCACGGCCGCCGAGACCGACTGCCCCTCCGAGCCCTGTTCGGCCGTCATCAATCCGCACAGCGACTCCTAACCGCACCCGCCCGCGCGGGACGCTCCTCAACGTACGAGAAGGGGGTGGGGGGTGACCCCTCCCCGGCCCGTCGTCCCCCTACCGAAACGGCAGAGCACCTGACGGTGAGCGTCCGTGCGGTGATTCCACGATCAATTGCCTCGAAGGACCTACATGACCTCAGCTACCCCGATTGCCGTCCCCGACGGCGACTCCCTGAAACGCGCCGCCGCTGCATGGGAGTTGAGCCCGACCGAGGACGTCGCGCTCGCCCAGGCCGCCCGTGTACTCGATACGATTGCGCAACTCGAAGCCGCCCTCGCGGCGTCAGGACCCGTTGCAATAAATGGGCGTCCGTCGCCGCTCCTGCCCGAGCCTCGCCAGCAGCGCGCGACCCTCGTGCGCCTCCTCGGCCTCCTCGATCTCCGCCTCGACGAAGACGACGCCGGGACCCCAACGGTTCGTCCCGCAACCTCTCGTCAGGCGACGAAGGCGGCCCGCGCCCGGTGGAGTGCCCGATGACTCTTCAGGACCTCGACCACCTCCTCGTCGTCAACGAGGAAACTCCGACTCCGCGGCTCACGCTCGACGAGGTTCGCGCCGCTGGCTCGGCCTCCACCGCCGATATAGCAGCGGACGCACTACCCGCGGTCTGGTGCGCGTATACACTCGCCGTCGCCAATGCCCTCTGACCTGTCCCGGGTTTCCCGGACGCTCTCTTTGTGTTGATCATGCCGCGGTTTCGGCGGCGGTGTAGAGGTTCTCGAATTCGATGGGCGAGTAGTAGGCGAGCGCGGAGT